>JANNDA010000659.1:0-7991 GCA_031387195.1 Planctomyces sp.
AGGCATCATCCCGCCATTTTTGAATTTTGCGGTGCCTGACCCCTGACCGTTCACGACAGGATTCACCGAGCGCTGAATATCGGGCGTCAGCCTGAGTTGCCAAAGTCCTCGATGAATTGGCAATCCTGCTAGCCGCCGCGAGCGTTCAAAGCCAGTGGTGTAATCGAGGTCGTGTTCGGCTGGGCGTTCTTCGGGGGTTGGAAGCGGCGTGAAGAGCGGATGATGAGTCATTAACGCGCTGACGATTTCAAAATAGTCGGCCACGTCGGTCCACATGTGCAAGAACCCGCCGGGTTGCAGGACGCGAGCGACTCGATCGGCGAAGAGATCCGTAAACAGACGGCGGCGGCGATGCTTTTGCTTCCACCACGGATCGGGAAAGTAAACGTGAACGGCAGCGAGTGACGCGGGGCGAATCAACTTATCGAGCAGATAGTTCGCGTCGCCGCCGATGACTCGGGCGTTCGGTTGAGCCCGCTTGAGCAAGCGTTTCGCGCCGCGACGCCCTTCGTGAAGATCGACTTCAACGCCCAGGAAATTCGTTTCCGGACGAGTGGCACTCGCGTTGAACAGGAACATCCCGCGTCCGCAGCCGACGTCCAACTCAACGGGGTTTGAATTGCCGAATAGCTTCAAGCAATCGAGGCGACCGTCCTCCGAGAGATACGGCGTCAAATCCTCGAAGACGAGAAAGTACGGGCGAAAATCAGGCGCATCGAACGTCATTCCGCTGCCGTTTCCGCTGCGACTGCGTCACGGTGGATCGGCACGCCGATCATCTCGCCATTGAAGACCATCTTGTCCCCGACGAAACCCTGAAAGTTGTATTCGGCCAGCCGGTTTTTCCGCAGCTTCGTGAGCTGAGCCACCAGCACGAGTCGGCATCCAGGATAGACTGGCGCTCGAAATCGCACGTCGTTCATACCGCCGAAGCCCAGGTAATCGCCGCCGAGAATTTTGTACTTTCGAGCGAGGAATCCGGCGAGCTGAGCCGCACACTCACACAACACGATGCCGGGCATCAGCGGGTATTCGGGCATGTGGCCACGAATCCAAAACTCGTCGTGAGTGACATCTTTGTAGCCGACGATCAACCACGTCTCCGTGTTGACGTGGACCACCGCCGAGAGCTGTTCCATCTCGAACCGCTGTGAATTGACCTTGCGAATTTCTTCGAGGTCAAACATCGGTTTCTCAAAATCAAACTGCGAGTAATCGCACAACGGTAGTGGCATGGGGGTGACGCTTCGTGAGGTTTATTCTTCGAGCAGATTTCGGATCTGCGTCAGTTCGGTCAGCAGTCGATCGGGCCGCAGTTCAGGACTCATCAGATCATCGACCGCCGCCTGCACGGTATTTTTGTCTCCGGCGAACAGCGCCGTCCGAAAACCGAGTTGTTTGGCCACGGTCAAATCATCTCGCAGCCGGTTGCTGACATACAAGACTTCCGACGGTGCGAGTCCGATCTGTCCGAAAGTTTCGACCGCCGTCGTAAACAGCGTGCGAGACGGCTTTCGAACGCCAACATCGTGAGACAGCACAACGCATCCCGGTGTGAACAACCGACCGAGGGCGGGGAGTCTAGTTGTCGCCTGAAACGCTCGCAACAACTGCACGAGCGTGAAAGATTGCCCGTCAGCCAGCAACCCTTGAGCAAGCCCCGCGTCGGTGATTGCCTTCACGACCGCCGCCCCCTTGTCCATCGCGGCGACTCCCTGCAAGCACGAGTGAAAGAAGAGCGAAACTTTCTCGGCATACTCGTCCGCGTCACCGTAGAAGTCTTCGTCGTACTGATATTCCTTTTGCTCCAGCCGCGAGATCAGCTTGCGCCACAGCCTGGTTGAATCGACTTGCCCGACATCCCCCTTCTTTGCGGGAACCGTGAGCTGCATCTCCTCAAACACGTCTTTGTACTGCGACAGCATGTATTCCCACGGAGCCCCCGGCTTGCGGCTCATGCTCTGCCACATGTTGAATTCTTTGATCGTCTTTTCGAGGGCGATCTGCATCCTCAGCGGCTGTTGCGGCAAGAGCAACAAATCACCGTCCGTGATCCGCAGCAGCGTCCCGTAAACGTTCCACGTCACTGCTCGGATTCCCGGCAGCGGTTTGATCGACGGAACGGCCTTCGCCGGAACTCGCTCTGGTGCGGCGGGCCAGATCAATTCGTCTCGCTGAGACAACCACTCGGCATATTCAAATAACGTTTTGGGCATGAGGGATTCAGTTAGCGAGCAGCAGCTTCGATCGTCAACCCAGACAAACTATTTCGCTCGCAATCGCTCAGTCATCCCACGAATCGTCGTGACGATCTGCTCTTCGAGACCCGACCGCCACGGGCTGGGAAGCGACGTGTATCGCATCGCGCCGGTCCCTTCGTATCCTCCCTCACGCAACACTCGTTCGGAGGGAATGTATGCCATCACATCGTTACTGTAACCGGCGACCCATACCGGGCCGTCGCCCAGTTCTTTCTTAAGCCGCAACGAGTAATCGATGACGACTTCGCCACCCATTGTGACGAGCGTCAGGTCGCTGCCGAATTGCAGGACTTGCACGGGATATGGGTAACTCGATCGAACCTTGCCCGTCTTTTCGACGTCGTTGAGCAGCGATTCGACGCGGCGTTGTTCGTAAACGTCTTTCGATTCTCGCCGTGCGAGCAACTCGTCCTTCGTCACCGGCACGAACGGCAAGTCGATCTCCTTGAGGTCAGCTTTCAACGGCCCACGAATCGGTTTTGCTTGCGGTAACAATGCCGCCTCGACGGCGGTCGCGAGCGACTTGCCGTGTGCCTGAGCCCACTCAATCTGTCCTCGCGGATACGGGTTTTGATCGCCGCCGCAGCCCATCACGAACAAGGCCGTCACACCGGGATGAGCCTTCTCGATTTCCGTCTGCGCGTACCCGGCGTAATCGGCGTTGAACTGCTGCAATGCGGTTGTCGTGTTGTGGCACGCATATCCGAACGCGATCGCCCGGAGCTTTCCGTCGAGCGTCTCGATACGCAGCACCGGCACGTCTTGATCGACCGGGCCATCGGGATACGGGCTGTTTTGAAACCCGTCTTTCGTCGGCAGTCGTCGATTCATCGCGAATCCGCAGCGTCCGTGACTGTAAGACAGCTTGGCCGGTTCGAGGTCTTCCAACGCGGCCCCGATGACGCCGATCATCTTGTCACGCAACTCGACGAAGTACGTTTCGATCCGCTTCCGCTGCTCCGGTTCCAGCCGGTACATGACCGACAATTCCAAATCATCTTTTACGACCGGGCTGCAATGCGTGTGCGAGCAATTCAACAACAAGCCGCTGCCTGGCAGTTTGAATTGCTTCTCCACTGCGGCAACGACCTGCTCGCGCAGCACGCGTGGGATCGAAATGAGATCCGTCGTGACGATGATCGCTCGCGTCCCCGCACTGTCTTCCATCGCGAGCGCCTTCGCGTGCAACTCCGTCAGCACGCCGTCCGACGGTTTCGTTCGCGAGGCATAACCGGCCATCCACATCGGCTGACTCGGTGTGATGGCGACGGTCGCGACTCCGACTTTCCACTCCGCAGCATCATCGGCGCGAATCGTCAGACCGCTGCTAAGCAGGCAAACTCCAATGACGGCAAGAATTCGACAAACTCGATTCATGAACGTTTCCTTTGATTCGTTTCACAACCCAAAGAACGGTAATTCACGCTCTGCCGCGAGCTTCGCAACGGCGAAGGCACATGCGGCATCAGCAACGGCTGGCCCGAACAGTTCCGGTAACGAGACGATTTTTGCAGACGCCAGCCGAGCACTGCTGGTTGCAACTTTGCGAGACAGAAACACTCCGCTGCCAGAGATCAGCACCGTATCGCACGGGCTCGGCAAACGTGAGGCAACCAAATCGGCAGCCTGCGAGAGCTTGTGCAAGTGCTCCGTTGCCACATACTCAGCAAGGCAACGCAGCTCTGTCGGAGTAACCTCCGTTTGGTCGCAACACAGCAATCGAGCCAGCCGATCGGCAGCATGAGCGATCGTCGCCGGTTTCCCGTTGGCGGTCGCCGTATCGAGCGGGTCTTCAGCGATCTCACCGAGCGTGAGATAAGCATCGAGCGTCGTGGCGAACAGTTCAGCCGCAACCGCACAGTCCGAGTTCCGAAACGGGACACGATCAACCAACACGCACAACGGCGTCCGGCGAACGCCACAGTAAACGAGTTCTCCTGATTGCAGCCGTTCGACGTCCGTTAGTCCTGTCGGCAACGGAGTCCCGTCCACTAACGGGATCAGATCGCTGGTGGTCGATCCGATGTCGATCAACATCGACGAACCACGCGGCACGAGCCGCCCGACAAACGTCGCTTGCGCGTGCCAGTTGGCGGCCGCCGTCAAACGGGGTTCGTCACGAGCTTCGTCCGGCGAAACAAACTCACCCGATGTCTGCCAAACTCGGACAGCTCGCTTCCCGGCAACTTCTTCAATCGCCCGCAAAACGTGATCAATTCCTGCCATTTTAGTGGCGAAGCAGTCCGCTAGCTCCGCCGTCATCGTGACCGCCAATAGCTCAGCGGAGGCGAAGCGATCAATGATTCCAGCCAGTATTGCCGTCAGACGACCCGGCTCTCGCCAAATTTCAAATGGGACCGACATCGCGCCGGCGGATTCGGTCGCTGCTTTGATGTTCGCTCCGCCGATATCGAGACCCAAAACACGCATAGAAATCACTTTGTGAGAAAAATGTGAATGAGAACCGGAAGCCAGCAACTATTGTCTTTGGCGACAAGTACTTGCTTGACACTGTTTCTGGCAAACTGCATCATCCTCCGACCCATTGGTGGGCACAACTTATTGGATCGCTTGTCGCTAAGCAGACGGGAAACAAATCATGAGCACCGGAAACCGACGATTGGATATCGAGGAAATTGGCGATGTCACCGTCGCCAAATTCACCGACAAGAAAATCCTTGATGAAGGCAACATTCAGATCATCGGGACTCAACTGTTTGCGTTAGTTGAAGAAGATAACCGGCAGAAAATCGTGCTGGATTTCTCCAATGTCGAGTACCTCTCCAGTGCGGCACTCGGCAAGCTGATCACGATGGATAAGAAGGTCAAAGCGGCCAAGGGTAAGCTCCGGCTGTGCCACGTTCGCCCGGACATTTACGAAGTCTTCGCGATCACGAAGCTCAACAAGTTGTTTGATATGAAGGACAATCTGGAAGCCGCCTTGCAGGGCATGTAGGTTGGTCGCTGAAAGAAGCCCTGGGAACTCATGTGGCACTCTTCTTGCCAAATTCTTTGGCTGGAGTCCCAGGACAATACCGAGTTGGACGCATTTCGTTGCAGCGGGACGTTTGCGGGGTCATTTGGGAAACCATGGCTTACATCGAACAATTCGAGGTCTGGATTCCTAATGACACGGCAGAGGGCCACGAGGTCCAAGAACGTATTGTCGGCCTCCTTGAGCAACATGGTTGGGCAATGCGAGACGCCTTCGCTGTTCGATTGGCGTTGGAAGAGGCGCTCGTCAACGCCATCAAGCACGGCAACCGCATGGACCCCACGAAGCAGGTCTACATCACCTGCAAGTTTTCGGGCGATGAAGTCTCGGTAACGATCGAAGACCAGGGTGATGGCTTCAAAATGGTCGATGTTCCCGATCCGACCGACGATGACAACCTCGACAAGCCCGGCGGCCGAGGCATCATGCTGATTCGGTCCTTCATGACGACTGTCGAATACAACGACAAAGGCAACCGACTGAGCGTCACCAAGCGGCTGGTCGCTGAAAAACCGGAAGCCTAATTACTTGGTCGGAGACGGGCTTCTACGGTGAGTTCACAGAACTCGCACGATTGAAGAAAAATAGCGAGAGAGGGACTCGAACCCTCGACCCCAGGCTTATGAAGCCTGTGCTCTAACCGACTGAGCTACCTCGCCAAATCTCAGACAACCGCGTGGGCGGCCATCAGAGCGGGCGGGATTATAGCCGGGCTCGATTCGATGAAAAGCGACGGCAACACTGGCGATGTTGACCAAACGCAGAAACCGTTCGGAAATCCGATACGATCGTCTCGGCGTGGCTGATACCGGCGGGCTTGATCCCTACAATCCGCCGCCTTCATGCTGAACCAGCCCTCGAACAAGCGACCCCACCGAGCTTGCCTCGGTGGTATTCGGGCTTCTGCACTACGCAGTTCGAGATTTTGAGTGATGCGATTTAGTGCAAAAGCCTGAATCCACCGAGACAAGCTCGGTGGGGTTTGTGCGCATTGCTTGTTGACGGGTGAGTCGATTGAGTTTCGTTAGTCCGTGAAGTGATGGAGAGAGACATGCTTTGGGAAGTGGAGATTCACCCGGCTCAGGGACAAGTTGACCGCGAAGGGGCTCGCGTATTGAGCGAAGCTCGCGCGTTGCGGCTCGGTTCGATCACCGCTGTGCGAGCGGCCCGATCATTCCTGATCGAAGGGGAAGCGGAGGAAGCGGCGATCCAGGGGCGATCGCTGGGCTTGTTGGTGGATTCCGTTGTGGAATCATGTGTCGTGCGACGTCTCAGCATAAACGGAGACTCCACGCCACAACCCTCGATGCTGTTCAACGTGCTGTTCAAGCCAGGCGTGACCGACAACGTGGCGCTGAGCACGAAGGCCGCGTTGGTAGATCTCACCGTGCCGGTGTCGGCGGTCGCGACGTGCCGAAAGTATTGGCTCAACGACGGTGCGAATGCGGAAGAAGTCCAGCGGCTCATCAAACGGGTGCTGGCAAACGATGCAATCGAGCATGTCATCGCTGGCCCGCTGAAGATGGAAAGCATCGCCGTTGGCAACGAATACAAATTCAAGCTGACGACCGTGGCGATTCGCGATATGGACGATGACCGGCTGACGCGGCTCAGCCGCGAGGGGCAGCTTTATCTCAATCTGACCGAAATGCAGACGATCAAACAACACTTCGTGGATATTGGCCGCGACCCGACCGATGCCGAATTGGAAACGGTCGCGCAGACGTGGTCGGAGCACTGCTCGCACAAGACGCTCGGAGGCCGCATTCATTACTGCGATGGCCGCCACGACATCTACTTCCAGAGCATGTTGAAAGAGACAATCTTCGCGGCGACGGTTGAGATTCGTCGTCAACTGGGCGATGCCGACTGGTGCGTCAGCGTGTTCAAAGACAACGCCGGCATTGTGCGGTTCGATGAGACGCAAAACGTCTGCATTAAGGTTGAAACACACAATCATCCCTCGGCGATCGAGCCCTACGGCGGAGCGAACACCGGCCTCGGCGGCGTGATTCGCGATCCCCTGGGAACGGGGCTCGGCGCGAAGCCGATCTGCAACACCAACGTTTTTTGCTTCGCACCGCCCGACACGTCGCATGACTCGCTGCCCCCTGGCACGTTGCATCCGAAATTGGTGATGCGCGGTGTCGTCTCCGGGGTGCGTGATTACGGCAATCGCATGGGCATCCCGACGGTCAACGGAGCGATCTATTTCGACGAACGCTACCTCGGCAATCCGCTGGTTTACTGCGGCAACGTGGCGATGATCCCGGTTGATAAGTGCGAGAAGCACGCGCAGCCCGGCGACTACATCGTCTCCGTCGGCGGACGCACGGGGCGCGACGGCATTCACGGCGCGACGTTCTCGTCCGCCGAACTGACTCACGAAAGCGAAACGATCTCCGGCGGAGCGGTCCAAATCGGCAACGCGATCACCGAAAAGATGGTCGCCGACGTCATCCTGCAAGCTCGCGACCGCGGCCTGTATAGCTCGATCACCGACTGCGGAGCCGGCGGCTTTTCGTCCGCCGTCGGCGAAATGGGCGAAGACATCGGCGCGGAAGTGTGGCTCGAAAGAGCCCCGCTCAAATACAGCGGCCTGAGCTACACCGAGATTTGGATTTCCGAAGCTCAAGAGCGCATGGTCCTCGCCGTGCCGCCGTCATTGTGGACCGAGTTTGAATCACTCTGCCGTTCCGAAGGTGTCGAAGCCGCCGTGCTCGGCGAGTTCAAAC
>JANNDA010000660.1:0-14544 GCA_031387195.1 Planctomyces sp.
GTGTGATTTCGCGTCGTCCTCCGTTGAACGAGCGACGCGCACGCCTGCAGCTTGCGGTTAAACGAGTTGTTGGAACATAGGTCGCACAATTACTGAGTCAAATTCTCATTCGGCATCGTCGGCACAACGCGGAGAACCGGACGGAGCCGCAGTTGGTTGGTGACGACGTCCAAGGCTTGCCTGCCAAACAACAGAGTGGCCCATGCCAGCCACGCTGCAATTGACGCAGTCCAGCCAATCAGTTGCGAAACGTCCCACGCGGAGCGGCAGGCCATCCAGGTGAGAATCATGCCAGCAACAATCTCACCACTGCGGCGGAACGAATACGGGTACGTGTCGATCTTGCGATATTGCGAGAGACCGAAGAACGAGAAGCCAGCATAAGTCAGCACGCTGGCCCAAGCGGCTCCGGTCGCGTGCCAAGTTGGAATCAAGGCGAGGTTGCAAACAACGTTGAACACCGCCGCGAACAGGTACACCGGCACGAGGCTCAACGTCTTGCGAGCAATCAGCACGGGGACTCGGAAGTGTTCGTGCAAGCTGAAGCAGAGGTACGCGAGACAAATTACCGGCACGAGGTCCGCTGCTGCCGCGTACTCTTCCGTCGCCATGACGCTGAGCACTGGTTTGACGAAGAGCGAGGCTCCCAGCATGACCAGCGATAGGCCCGCGACGAATTGCTCGAACACAGCGGCGTACTGCTTCTTCGCGTCAGGTTGCCGAGCGATCTCGTACACGACCACGCCCCAGATTGCCGCGAACGGCACGAGGCAGAGCATGTTGACCGCTGACCCGATCTTGTAAGCCAGCGAATAAATCCCGACTTGATCGAGATCCACGGACGCTCGCAGGAAGTACCGATCCGCTTCGTGAATCAGCATCGACAGCAAGGCTGTCGCGATCAGCGGCGAGCCGAAGCTCAACAACTTCCGAGCGATCGCGCGATCAAATCCAATGTGGCCACGGCTGCGGCAGAAGATCACGAATTGGATCAGCGTGTGAATCACCAACGAGACCAAGTTGCCCACGAGCAGTCCGGTGATGCCCCATCGAAGCTGAACCAAAAAGAAGACGTTCAACCCGACGTTGATCAGCAGCCGCAGCAACGACAAGACGATGTAAGTTCCCGACCACTTTTGGACTCGCAAGTACGCGTCGAAGACTTCGGTAAACGTGCCGAAGGCCAGTGTCGCCAGAGCCAGCGTGTAGAACTTCGCGCCGTCAGCGATCTCTGGTCCGAGCGTCACATGCGCGAGCCAACCGCGAGCCAACCACATCGGACCAATCAGCAACGCGGAGGCGAGTCCCAAATAAATCAGCCCAGTCCACCAGACACGATTCCGCTCATTGTCGTCTTCCGTGTCGAAGTGAAACCGAGTCACCGCCGACGACATTCCGCTTCCCAAGAAGACCGCCAGGATGCCCGCCGTCAAATCGAGAATCGCCACGCATCCATAATCCGCTGGAGTCAACACCCGCGTGTACAACGGCAGCAACAACAACGACGCCACGCGGCTCAGAATCTGGCCGACTGCGTAGATACCGGAGTGCTTCAGGATGTCACGAAGAGGCTTCATGTGTGAATCACAAGGTCCAAATCTCAAATTTTCTGACACTAACGAATTCCAGGTGCGATGGTCTCCGCCCCGAAGGGGCAGCCCCATGTCAGCCCAGGCCATCGGCCTGGGGAAGCAATACCCGTAATGATGATTTAGCCCCGAAGGGGCGACCCTAGCTGATTAGTACCGCCCCCGTTGGGGCTATGTTGGCTGCTCGCGACCGTAACCCAGGCCGTTGGCCTGGGCTGACATGGGGCTGCCCCTTCGGGGCGAAAATCGAGACACCTGGAATTCGTTAGTGTCAGCAAATTTCAATTCTCTACGCCAACGCGTGTGACCAATCGCCCTGCGGCTCAACCATTGGGTCATTAGAACTTGGACATTCATTGGACATTGAGATTTGGTAATTGGGATTTACGACAGGATTCAGCTTCAACACGCCCGCACCCAGCAGCGCCACGAAGTACGGCATCTCCAGCGATTCGAGGCTGACAAACTGAGCGGCGACGACGTAGCCGACCAATGACGTGATCACCATGCGAGCGACGACGCCGTGCCACGGGTCAGCCAGTTCGGCTTGCTTCCAAGTCAAAACCCACATGCGAACGATCATCAGCAAGAAGAATCCCAGCAGCAGACCTAAGCCGGTGAAGCCCATTTCGGCTCCCGTCTGCATCCACAAGCTGTGAGCCTCTTTGCCGCGAGCCCAACCGTATTTCGGAGCGACCAGCGGAAAATGATTCGGCCCGCAGCCCATCACCGGATGGTTCTGCATTTCGTTCCAACAGTTCTTCCACAAGTCCACGCGACTTTGAGCGGAGGCTTCTCGTTCCCCGTGTTCGTTGCCAAACGACGACATGAACCGAGCTTTGATCTCCGGGCTGGCCTGCGAGAAACCGAGCACCGCCACCAACGCGAATCCGACGTAGTGCATCGGTCGCTTCTTCAGAACCAAGAAACCGACTACTGCCGCGACGACCATTGCCAACATGCCGCCACGCGAATACGAGAACAACACCGCGTGCCCCATGAACGCCGTCAGGCTGAAGGCCAGGCACTTCACCCACAACCGCTGAGCCGAAACGCCGAGATACGTCGAAACGCCCAACGCCGTCACCAGTGCGATTGCCGCGCTGTTGTTGTCCAACGTGCCAAAGCCTTCCTCGGCCAATTGGTTGTAGCCGCTGAAATAGACGCGATTGAATTCCAACGCGACGTAGCCTTCGCACAGAGCGATCGTCCAAGCCAGTTGTTTCAGTCGCTTCGTGGAATCAATCGCCGTAAGTCCCACGAGAAACGGGACGAAGATCTTCGTCATCGTTTCCACATACAGCCACGCCTCTGCTTGCCCCGACGCGAACAGTGACAAAAACACCGACCAACCCAAGTACGCGAACAGAATTCCCACCGGCACCGTGCTGCGACCAAAGTTGAACGTTGCACGCCGCGAATACGACCAGCCCACCAACATCGCGATCGCGACGATCAGACTGTATCGGCCCGACGTGACCGCCCACGGCCACATGGCTTCCGGCTTGATGATGGACAACGCCGCGAAGGCCAACAATCCGTAAAACGGATTGAACAACGCCATCGACCCGCCCGTCCCGGTCAGTAGGTAGGTAATCAGAAGGCCCTTCATGTGCCCCCCTTTGGAGTGCGGTGTGTCAGCACCGCTTTGGATCGCGGCATAGCCGCTTTGTCTTCGACGTGCTCCGATTTGTTCGATTCAAGAGAAAGCGGCTTTTCCACACGGAAAAGCGGTGCTAACACACGGCACTCCAAAATTCGCGGCAGCACTTCCAAGCACTGTTCCCAGCGATGATTCGCCGTGACGTAGGCTTGCGCCGCCAGTCCCATGTCCGCTCGCAAAGCAGCATCGTCGAGCAACGTCGTGACGTGCGCGACCCATTCGTCCGCATCGGTTGCGCGGAGTAGATGCACTCCCGGCTCGACCGCGAGTCCCACAATCGGCTCCGGCGAGGCAACGATCGCCTTCCCCATCGCCATCGCTTCGAGCACTTTGTTCTGCACTCCGCGAGCAATGTGCAACGGCACCACCGCCACAGCCGCCTCGGCCAGATATGGCCGGACGTCAGGAACCGTGCCGATGACTTCGACGCCAGCGATCTCGCTCAGCGCGAGCACTTCGCGAGCCGGTTCGCGTCCGACCAACTTAATCACCGCGCCCGGCTTGATCGCTCGAATGCGTGGCCACACCGTCCGACAAAACCAGACGGCTCCGTCGATGTTCGGCTTGTAGTCGAGTGCTCCGACGAAGACGCAGCCGGCTTCATTGGTGGAGGCTTGCTCCAAGTAACCCGAAGCGTGAGCGAGGGCGGGCGCTTCACTGACCGTGGAATTCTTTGGCTCTGGAAGCGATCGCCCTCGCTCACGCTTCGGGTTACATGGCTGGAAATAATCCACGTCCACGCCGTTGGAGATCGCCGTGATCGGACCATTCGGGCAGAACGAGCGGAAGATGTCCGCCTCCGCTTCGCTGACCACGAGCAACCGCCGAGTCCAGTTGGTCAACCCGATCTCCAGTGCTCGCATCCGCGAGCCTTCGTGACGATAGAGCCAGCTCTTCGGCCCGTGCGACGCAGCGGCGTAGTCGAGCCACTTCTGGCTATCGACGTCGATCAAGTCCACGAAAGCATTCGCTGATCGCAGTTCCGGCAGTTGCAAGTACGCCGCCAGTGCCGACGAGGATGCCAATGTCGTATCGAACGAAACCGCATCGCCCCATTTCGTCAGCAGCGACTTCAGCGCGGGCGACTGAAACGCTCCCTCGCTGATTGTCCGCCCGCGTAGCAGAGACAATCCGGCGCGCACCCAGCGGAGACGCTTCTCAACCGGCACAATGCCAACGCGCACACACAACCGATTCAGCTCTCGATGTGTCTCCTCCGAAACCGGTTCATCCGCCAGACAGGCCAACGACACGTCCGCGTACCGCGACAAGTGCCGCAGCATGTGATACGTCCGAATGCGATCCCCTCGATTCGGAGGATGCGGCACGCGGTGAGTCAGGAAGAGAATCTGTGGGCGAGGCCTTCGTGAAACCCTGGAGTGCTGCGGCTCGACGCAGCCCTCCATTCATGTGAGATCGACCATCGTTCGCGCGAACGACGTTCATTGGTGAAGGAAGTCCGCTTGCGTGACGTCGATCTTCTGGAGTCGGGAAATCATCTGGTTCTTGATGGAGGGCTGCGTCGAGCCGCAGCACTCCAAGGAGTTGCTCATCGTGCCGAACTTGAACCTGGGCAGCAGCCAGTTCAGTTTGCGTTCGGTCGAAGCGAGGTTTTGATAGTGACGGAAGCGTGAGCGGAGTGAACACGGCAGGCGCGGTTGATCGGGGTCCACTTCCCACGGGTGGATGTAAAACATGAATGGTTGCTGCGTCGTGCGCAGCGCTCGTTCCAACAGCCACGACGTGACACGCGCGGGATACAGCCGGAAGTAGCCGCCGCCAGAGATCGGGATGCTGGCACCGAACATGTTGCAGACCGAACCGGGGAACTCGATCAGTGGCCCGCACGCTGTCTCGCGAACATGCGGATGCGGATCAGAACCGGGGATGCCGTAGCGATCGTGGCGAATCGGATAGACGCTGGAATCAATCTCGAAACCCAATTCGCCGAGGATGTCGAGTGCCCACAGACTGCGTTCGGTGATGGAGAAACTCGGAGCACGGTAAAGCGTGACCGGCTCTCCGGTGATGTCGGACAGAAGATCGCGAGCTTGCCGCGTGTCTTCGCGAAACTCATCCGGCGTCAGATCGTAAACCAACCGATGCCAATAACTGTGACAACCGATCTCATGACCAGCGGCAGCGATGTCGCGCACCAGTTGTGGATGCCGCTCCGCCACCCAGCCGAGAATGAAGCACGTCGCGCGAACGTCGTGTTTGTCGAGCAGCCGCAACAGTCGCAGCGTGTTCTGTTCGACGCGACTTTCGTAGCTCGGCCAATCGCGCGCCGCGATGCGGTCGGCAAACGCCGACACATGGAAGTAGTCTTCCACGTCAATGGTCATCGCGTTGAGTTTGAGCATGTCTTGAGGCTTCACAGTTTCGGCGCGGATTGTTGTGCAAAGACTTGAGCGGCGATGGCCGGCAGAAGTTGTTCCAGAAATCGTTCGGAGGACGTGCTCTCGCGCGGCTTCGGTGCCGTGTCGGACTGGTGAGCGACATACAACTTAAACAACAGCGGCGCACCGGCGAATGTCAGGCGTGGGCTTTCCGGAGTCTGCCAAACTCCGTCAGTGGTCCAGGCCCAGTAGATTCGCGGTTCGTAAGCGTTCGCCAGTTTCGGGCTGACGAAGTGAGCAGTTTGAAACAGGTGAGATGGCGACTTTTCGCCGGCTGTTGAGGTTAAGCAGCGATGAGCTCGAGTCGTCCCCACTTGCTTGTAACCCAGGCCGGTATAACAGGCCGTGGGTGGATGTACCGCGATCGGTCCCGTGGGACCGGCCATCAGCGTGACCGAGACAACCTCGCCAGTCGCGCGATTCGTGTAGTTTCGCAACAGGTAGTGAGTCACTCCCGCCGCCGTACGTTCTTGATCCGAGAGCGTGTTGTCTTGTCCGTCCCATTCACCGATTTGCAGCGGGATGTTTGCCAGTCGCGTCTCCGGCCCGTTGCTGCGAGCGGTCGTTTGCCAGCGATGCGTCAGTGTTCCTTGTACGACACCACCGCCAAGCAACAGCACGGCTGCGATGAGCGCGGGTAACAGCCGGCTGGAGGATGGGCACTCTTGCCCGTCTTGCAGCGACAACGAAATAGGCTGACGGGCAGGAGTGCCCGTCCTACTTTCGTGTGTGCTCACGCGGCACCTCCGCTTGTCGCGTAGTGATAGTCGTAGGCGTAGCCATAACCACTGAGGTTCGACTTCACACCGACCATCACGCTGCCCAACAGCGGCAGGCCGAGCATGTCCATTCGCTCGCAAGCCACCGCCACGAGTGGCACGCGGCTGACGTCTTGCCGAGCGACCAGAATCGCACCGTCCACATTGCGGGCGATTGAACTGCTATCAGCCACGCACAGCAGCGGTGATGAATCGACGATGATGAACTCGAACTCGCGTCGCATGGCGGCGAACAGCCCTGCCGCTCCGTTGCGAGCAATCTCTTGCAAGGCCGTATCGTTGACCTGACCGGCGGCGATGACGAACAAATTCGAATCGCCAGTCTGTTGAATCACGGTCTCCGGTCGCAACTTCTCGGCGAGCAACTCACTCATCCCCAGGCCATTGCTGACGTTCAACAGTTGATGGGCACGCGGTCGTCGCAGGTCGCAATCGACCAACAGCGTCTTGCGTCCCGATCGAGCCAGACTGCCCGCCAACTGACAGGCAAACGTCGTCTTACCTTCGCCGGCCGTCGCACTGGCGATCATCAGCACTCGGCGTTTGTCCGCATCGTCGGCGTGCAGCAGGATCGAGCGAATGTTGTCCACCGATTCGATCAGCGCGTTATTCCACATCACCATGCGAGACCCCGCTGGCGAGCCGATTTTCAGCAGCGGCTTCGGCATGGCCGGTAACGTCCCCAGCAATTCCAAGCCCATTGTCTGCACCACATCTTTCGGATCGGTGATCCGCCGCGTGTGGAATTCGATGACCGAAACGACCAAAAAGACCAATCCCAGTCCGCCCAAGCCAGCCGCGTAGGTCAGGTTCTTTTTCTTGGACATGCTCCGCATCTGCGGGACTTCCGCCTCTTGCAACATCGAGATGCGTGTGGGCGATTGCAGTTCGATGCGGAGCGCCTCCATCTCCGCACCGACTTTGTTCGACGTCTTGGCAACTTGTTCGATGTCATCCTTCATCGATTCCAACTCGAACGACGACGTGCCGATGTTCTTGACCAACGCCGAGTACTTGTCGAGTTCCTCGCGCAGCAGTTGCTCTTGTCGCTTGAGTATGTCCAGGCGCGAGCGGCGTTTCGGCTTTCCGGAAGCCGTCTCTACGGTCTCCTCGTCCACCATTGGCATCTGCAACTCTTCCAGTTCCTTGCGGTACGCCAAGAGCGTCGGATGGTTCTTGTTGACGACTTGTTTTTCGTAGCGACTGATGAGGTCTTTGAGTTGTTTGGCTCGGCGCTGAGACGACGCGACTCGCGGGTCTTCCACGGAGGCAGCTCCAGCAATCCCGGTCGCTTCGGACTTCACCGATGGTTCCGTCTCAAACTCGTCTTCGACTTTCGCCGCAGCCGCCGGACTGCGCGGCGGCTTGACTGCAATTCCGTTCGCCGGAGACGTCCCAATGTCCTTCGATGCTCCGGTGGAACTCGGTGACGGAGTATCTCCCGGTGCGGTCAGAGTTGGGTCTTCGCTGCTCGCAGCCGCTTGCTCGCCAACTTGTTCACGCATCAAATCAAACCGCACACGAGCATGTTCGCGTCGCAACTGAGCGAAGTATTCCATCGCCATCTGCTGCTTGATCGTCAGCGCCTGCACATCGCCGGTCCCCAGTTCTTGGGCCAGATCGTTGACTCGCTTTTCTTTCAAGCGGACCTTTTCTTCGGTCGTCTCGAAGATGCGTTCGAGATCATTCAGTCGCGCGATTCGCTGCTTGCGTTCGGCGTTGACGACTTCTTCGAGGTACGCATCTTTGACCGCGTTGACGATCTCGGCCAACTCAGTCGGCTCGTCGCCAGTCAGCGAGATCCGCAGGATTTCCGGGCTGTCGTAGGCATCGACCACCAGCGACTCTTCGAGCCACTGCACGGGAAACGCTTGTTTGCGAACAGTTGCCAACGCGGCAATGTTGGGCTTCCGCAAGGCGGCGTTGACCACGAAGCGACTCTTGATGAGCGCCATTTGCGTGCGGCGATACGTTCCGAAATCGGCGTTGGTCTCCGCTGTTGTAAACACCAAGCGTTGTTCGACCGCCTCGACGCGTAACAGCGTGAATGCCGTGAACAGAGCCGGCACTGTCATCCAGGCTACCGCTGCGGCAATCACCGCTGCGGGAATCGCGAACATCACGGCCACGCGCCACCGGCGTTGAAACGCCAGCAACAAACCTTGTGGCGACATCGGTTCCAAAAACTGCTTCGCGCGCTGCGAACCGCTCCGCTTGGAAGACTGGCTCGTCGGAGCGGCTTTCGTCAACGGCGAGGCGATTGGTAGAGGCGGTGCCGCGCGCATGACAGCGGGCACGTTCGCGATTGGAGCACCAGTTTGATTTGAGGCGTTCATCGTTGCGTCACCAGTTCCAACGGAGAGAGATCCGGTGAGCCGGAGGCCGTTAGGCCCCGGACCCTTCCGGGTGTGTCGCATGTCCGGGGGCTAACGCCTCCCGGCTCACCAAATGACGTAGTCGGTCGATTCACCATGACCGCTGACATCGCGCGCCGACCGCCCCCCACGGGGACGACGTCACGTTCCGGAGGAGCAATGACCAGTCGCGACAGAAGCCACAATTCAAATCCCAACAACCCCACCGCCAGCGGCATCATCAGCCAGCCCGCGAGGTCGTGGAAAACTCGGTGAGCCCACTCGGCACCGATCGTCTCGTACAACGCGGCAGTGACCGTCACGCGAACCACATTGCACAGCACCGCGATCGGTACGGCGCTGACCACAATCAAACCACGCTCCCAAGCCGGTCGCTTCACGAACGTCGCCACAGCAGCAGACACCGCAAAGAACGAGACCAACATCCGCAAGCCGCTACAGGCATCAGCCACGCCGACGCGCGCCGTGCCAACTACAATCACGTTCCCCTCGGCAACGGCTGGAAATCCCAGCGTCTGCAACGAATAAGTACTGACAAACGTCGCCACACTCCGCAGCGGTCCCGCCAGAGCCACCTCCAACCGATAGGGCAGCGGCAACAGAAAGACGAGGAACACAATCCCCGGCCACGCTCGTCGCCAAGCCAGGCTACCGCCACTCAATGCACACACACCGGCAACGCAGGGAAGAATCGAGAGCCATTCCAACCATTCAAAATAAAATCGTGCGGCAGCCACTCGCAGCACGAGACTCGCGACGATCAAACCCAGTCCGAGTACAGGCTGGCTCGACTCACTTTTGACGGGCAGGTCACGGCGATACCAGAACATCGCCGCCGCGACGAACGGCACCAGAAAGCCGTGCGAGTAAGTCGCATCGCTGCTCCAGCATTCCATCAGCCTCCGCAGCGTCGGCCAGTAGGACCACACGCCAATCAACCCCAGAGCGCTCAAATAATTAAGCACTTTGATTCGCGGTGAAAATGAATTGGTCACGTTGGAAAGCATGGGCTGGGTCAGCTTCAGGTCAGAATGGGATCAAAACGAAAACAAACTGAGCGCGCCTGTTTGGGTGCATAAACATAGGCGACCAAAGCTGACCCGGCTGGGGATTCCACATGTTTGTCGAGCGTAAACTCGTGAAGCCGTCCGAACGCTCCGCGACGTTGACTCTGCACCGCACAATGATGCCTCATCGCAACATTCGTCATTCAGCGGGACGGCGAATCGCTTGGAACTCAGCCATTTTCTGGCAAGTCCGCAGACTGGCACTCGTATTGCGACGTGAGGTTAGCCGGGATAATTCATGGTCACATATTAGCCCGACGCGCCAGCGAAGGATCACGTCAAAGCTCCCTCGCTGGCGCGTCGGGCTAGTGTGAAGCAGCCCCCGGTCGCTCTTGGTTTCTGAAATCAATCAGACTCAGGGGTTCTTGCGACCTATCATTCATCAAAGTGGACGATGACTTCGGAGATTCGACATGATTCGCAATTTGAGATCCCTCTTGGCCGTCGCGTTGTTGACGGTCATCGCCGCCAATTCGGCCAACGCTGGCTTTGACTATGGCTTCTACGACATCACTCACAACAACTCGACCAACGAAGCGATCGGCGAAGCTCAGTTGAGCGTCAATGTGTCGGATGCGGGAGGTGGTTTGGTTCGGTTTCTGTTTTCCAACAGCGGACCCCTGGCGTCCTCAATCACCGACGTCTACTTCGACGATCGCGTCGCCTCTCTGTTTTTGAGATCCTTCTCTTCGCTGGAAGAGGGAAGCGGTGTTGATTTCACCTCCCCAGCCACCCCCGGCAATTTGCCGGGAGCTAAGAGCACGGGTTTTAAGGCGACCAGTCAGTTGACCGCCAATTCCACAGCTCCCGTGCAACCCAATGGAGTCAATCCCGGCGAGACTCTGGGGCTTGTGCTGACACTGACGAGCGGCCGCGTCTTCAGTGACGTGGTTTCGGCCTTGCAGTCAACGGCACTGCGTATCGGTATCCATGTGCAGGGGTTTGCCAACGGTGGCAGTGAGAGCTTCATCAACAACCCAGGTGGAACCGTGACGCCCCCGCCTCCGGTGGTTCCCGAGCCTTCCAGCATCATGTTGGTCGGAACTGCGCTGGTTGGTTTGGTGATCGGCCGCCGTCGCTTGCACCGCGCTGGTTGAATGTCGCGTGATGCCCCCTGACCCCACCGAGACAAGCTTGGTGGGGCTGTTTGGATCAGAGCCTCGTGCCGCGCGTGGTATGACGTCGTGCATCGAAGGCACCAAGGCGAACACCGCACCACCACCAGCCAGTCAACGTTGCCAAATGGCAACAGAGCGGTGTGATACGGAAAACCGTTCGCTCGCCGAACAGTCGCTGTTCACTTTTGCGCTTTTTCTGACGAGTCCACGATAAACATGTGGCACAGTTCGACCTAAGCCAGCAACTCACTTCACGGGTTAGCTCTTGGAAGGTCGGCATGTCCTTGACGGATTTCGTTCAACTTGACTCCCCAGTGACCAACGTGTCCGGCCTCGTTGCCGCCGACACCGGGTGTGTGCTGTCGTCGTCCCATCACACTTCAAAACTACATCTGCTGACCATCGGCCTGGAAGACTATTTTCAGGTCGGAGCGTTCCAGAAGCTGATTGAACACGACCGCTGGGATCGCTTTGAAAGTCGGCTCGAACGCAGCACACGCAACACGCTGGAGTTGCTCGACCGGTTTCAAGCCAAAGCGACTTTCTTTGTGCTTGGCTGGGTGGCCGAGCAGATGCCGGAACTCGTTCGCGAAGTCGCCTCGCGTGGTCACGAGATTGCGTCGCGCGGGTTTTATCACCGCAACATTCGCGAACTGACTCGCACCGAATTCAAAGAGGATCTCGCTCGCACGCGAGAAGCTCTCGAAGCGGCAACTGGACAGCGAGTCATCGGACATCGCGTGGCCGACGGTTGGTTTCAGCCAGACGACTTGTGGACGCTCGATGTGCTCGCCGAAGAGGGCTACCTCTACGACAGCAGTGTCTTTCCGACGTTCCGCAGCTATGCCGGTCAGCCTTCGCGGCAGTTCGTCCATCAACACGAAACCCCCAACGGGCCGATCTGGGAGATTCCACCTTCGACGTGGGACGTGCTCGGTTTCAGACTGCCGATCGCCGGAGGCAACTACTTCCGCCAACTGCCGCACACGTTCTTGAAACGCTGCGTCCGTTCGTGGGATCGCCATCAAACCGCGCCGTTCGTGATGTACTTCCACACTTGGGAGCTCGATCCCGAACAGCCCCGCATCAGCGCCGGCGGTCGGATCACGCAGGTCCGCCACTACCGCAACCTCAACAAAATGAAGTGGGTGCTGGAGGATTATCTCAGCCAGTATCGCTTCGGCAGCGTGGCGGAGGTGCTGGGGTTTGAGACTGCCGATGTAGGACGGGCACTCCTGCCCGTCTCCTCGCATCTTGGCGAGCCGGGCGGCGTTAGCCCCCGGACTTCCGCAACATTGGTGCAGACTCCGCACATAAGGGCAGACGGGCAAGAGTGCCCGTCCTACGTTGCCACACCAGTCACGATCGTCATCCCGTGCTACAACGAAGAGGCCAGTCTGCCGTATCTTGCGAAGACGCTGGAACAACTCGATTTCGCGCTCAAGCCGCGCTATCAGCCGACGTTTTTGTTCGTGGACGATTGCAGTACCGACACGACCTGGGACGTGATGCACGCGGCTTTTGCTGGCCGAGCCAATTGCCGCTTTGTGCGACACGAGCAGAACGCAGGCGTCTCGAAAGCGATCCTCACCGGCATTGAGGCCGCCGACACCGACATCGTTTGCTCAATGGACTGCGATTGCTCGTATGACCCGCTCGAACTGAAAAAGATGCTGCCGCTGCTGACCGACGATGTCGATCTCGTCACCGCCTCGCCGTATCACCCGGCAGGTCGCGTGAAGAACGTGCCAAGCTGGCGGCTCGGCCTGAGCAAAGGCTTGTCGTTCTTGTACCGCTCGTTCTTGCCACAGCCGTTGCACACTTGGACGAGCTGCTTCCGTGTGTATCGCCGCTCGGTCGTACGTGGTTTGGAACTGCATGAAAACGGATTCCTGGGCACGGCGGAACTCGCCGGACTGCTCAGCCTGAAGGGCTCGCGCATCGTCGAACACCCGGCAACGCTCAGCGTCCGCATCTTCGGCGAATCGAAAATGAAAACAGTCCGCACGATCCGCGGACATCTACGACTGCTGCGGCAACTGTTCGTCGCACGTCTCAAACTAACCCGAAGCGTCAGCGAGGGCGGGCGATCCCAAGAATGAGGAATTCAACTCCTGTGAAGCGTCCGCCCTTGCTGACGCTTCGGGTTACATGATCGATACGAACCGGACGCTAGCGCGTTCCGGCTGATGAACTCCACTGACCACCGACAACTGACTCCTTCCAAAAGGCACCACGATGACTGACTTCAAACTGCTGACTCTCCCCTCTGATCAAGACGCCTCCGGCCGCACCTTCGGCCCGGAAGAAGTCCAGAACGTCGCCAAGGTGCTGCGCTCCGGAGTGCTCACCAGCACGAAGGGGAACTACGTCAAAGAATTCGAGACGCAGTTCGCCGCGAAGATCGGGGCCAAGCATGGCTTCGCTTGCTCGCACGGTTCAGCGGCGGTGCATGTCGCGATTGCAGCCATCGATCCGGAACCTGGCGACGAGATCATCACGACCTCGATCACGGACATGGGCGGACTCAGCCCGATCCTCTATCAAGGCGCAATCCCGGTCTTCGCCGACGTCGATCCGAAGACGTTCAACGTCACGGCGAAAACGATTGCTGATCGAATCACCGATCGCACGAAGGCGATCATCGTGACGCACCTGTTCGGCAACCCCTGCGAAATGGGCCCGATCATGGAACTGGCTCGCTCGAAGAATATCCCGGTGATTGAAGACTGTGCTCAAGCCTTCATGACCAGCTACGCCGATCGCTACGTGGGCACGATCGGAGCCATCGGTTGCTTCAGCCTGCAACAAGGCAAGCACATCACCACCGGAGAGGGAGGAATCGTCGTTACCGATGATGACGCACTCGCTCGCCGCTGTTTCCTGTTCATCAACAAGGCCTGGGGCTACGGCGACAAGAACGCGGACCATTACTTCCTGGCGTTGAACTACCGTATGAGCGAATTGCTTGGTGCGGTTGCGTTGGCTCAGTTGCCGAAGCTGGACGGAGTCGTCGATAGCCGAGTTCGCTCGGCCGCCGCGCTGACCAGCCAACTGCGAGGCATCTCCGGCATCGAGACGCCGCACATCGCCGATGGCTCGATCCACACGTTCTGGAAGTATTGCCTGCTGGTCGATGAGCGTGTCGTCTCCGGTGGCGCGGTCGGCCTGGGAGCCAAGCTGAAAGAACGCGGCATTGCGTCGGCTCCGCGCTACATCCAGAAGCCCGCCTTCAAGTGCGAGGTCTTCCGTGACCAACGGACGTTCGGCGACAGCCGCTTCCCATTCACGCTCGCGCGGCCAGATGCGGTCAACTACTCGGACTATAAATTCCCCGGCACGTTCGAGGCGCTGAAGAACATCCTCGTCCTGCCCTGGAACGAGCGCTACACCCAAGAGCACGTCGATTACATCGCCGACGCGATCCGCGACGGCGTAGCCGCCCTGGAGTGCGGGGGCTTGACCCCGCACTCCAACAAGAAGGAACCAGCAACCGTCGGAGCGTAAACCTTCCAACCTGTTGTGACAGCGAGCCGGAGGGCGTTAGCCCCCGG
>JANNDA010000507.1:0-2768 GCA_031387195.1 Planctomyces sp.
CTGCTGCCGCTGTCAGAGGAAAAGCTCTTCGCGAAAGCTCAGCCGTTAATGGCGACCGACGATCCGCTGAAGTGGCAAGAGGCTCACGATCGGTATCTCAAATCGCTGCTGGAACGTTTTCCTGAGGGCAAACATGCCGAGGCAGCTCGCGATCATCGCGACAAGCTGGAGATGCACTTCACCGAGCGGGGCATGGAATATCGTGGCAAGCTGGGCCAAGACCCGAAGTCGGAAGCCGAGCGGCTGTATCTGAAAGCTCGCGAGTTTGAACGTTTCGGCGACAACGTCACCGCGCGTGAGCACTTCCGAGCCATGATCGAACTGCTCAAAGTTCGCGAGGAAGATCGAGCATTTCGGAATCTCGCCAAACGCCAGCTTGCCGGTTTGGAGTCCGCCGGTGCTGGCAGCGTCGATCGAAAGCAAATCGTTGCCGCAGCCTTGAAGCGCGCTCGCGAGCAATTCCTCGCAGGTAAGAAGCACCTCGCCGAAGAGACGTGGCTAAGCATCATCAAGCTCTATGAAAGCAACGCGGACTTCGCCGATGAAGTCACGGAAGCGCGATCGGGAAGAGCGGGACGATTGCAGGACACCGCGACCAACTCAGTAGAAGATGGTTCAAAGTAGTTTGCCGTCCGATTCGTATTGGAAGAAATGCAGCGTGACCCTGCTGATGGCCGATTTTAGAATCCTCTTGCTCGCGGGATTGGTCTGCTCGCGAGTTTTCGCTTTGAACTGAACTTTTAGGAGATTTTGTCCATGAGAAAGTTTTTGTTGAGTTCCCTGATGCTGACGGCCGCACTCGGTTGCGGCCAGAGCAATCCGCCCCCGGTGACGAGCGATTTGCCTGTAGTTGCTCCGGTCGATGAAGCTTTGCCGGAAGGGACGGTACTGGTGACGCTCAAGTTGCCAGAGATGACCTGAGGCGGCTGTGCCGCTGCCGTGCGCAGCGATTTGGCAAACGTTGAAGGCATCTCCGACATTCACACCGACACCAAGAAACGAAGCTGTCAGTTCAAGCTGGCGAACAAAGACCTCGACCTGAAAACGAAGCTGGACGAGTTGGCTCAAACAAATGAGCACATCAAAGGCTTCGAGATCGTCACGCAATAATCATGTGGCAGGTTTTGAACCTGCCCGCGAGTTCTGGCAGGTTGCAAACCTGCCCCACAAAACAGCCCGGCTACCGAACGGTAGCCGGGCTGCAGTGTTTTCCGAAGTGTTGTCGAACGCAGGAATGCCGACCCCTCACGCCAGCTCCGCCATGCGATTCACAGCAGCGGGCGGCTGATCGCGCACCGCGCCGCCGAGGCGGGAATCACGACGCAGCAACTCAGTGATTTCCTGGCGGGAGACCGAACATTGCGTTCCGACGTTCTCGACCGCCTGACCGCCACCGTCGGTGCGTCCTTGATCGTCAACGAACGCAAGTAGTTCGCGATTCGCAAACGCTCGGCGCAATCCGCTGGAGTGGAGTTATCGGCGGCAACGAGGCTTTTTGCTCGGCAGCGTCATCGGCTCATTGCTCACCAAATTCGTGGGACGCCGTACAAATCGAATGCTTGATCGATGCTGACGACGACCAAGCCGTTTGTTTTGGCCTGAACCGCCAGCAATCGGTCGAACGGATCGCGATGATGCAAGGGGAGTCGCTGCAATTCGTCGGCGTCATCCAAAGTCATCGGCAGCAGACTGGCGCAGAGAAAAACCAAAGCGTCGTCCACCCATTCCCGAAACGGTCGCGAGAGAGCCAGCTTTCCGAGTTGAACCTTGATGCTCAATTCCCAAACGGTTCCGATGCTGATCAGCCGCTCGTTCGATTCGTTCTCGATCGCCTCGACAGCCGAACGACTCAGCTTCGCGGGGTTGTCCATCGACCAAATCACGGTGTGCGAGTCGAGCAGCAACTTCACTCCTGGTACTCCTTGAAGTCGTCCAGAGGAGCGTCAAAGTCGGGGGCCATGTAGACGACGGAGCCACGCATCGCCCCCAATTTCACACGCGGCTTGGGAACCACGATTCGAGCGATCGGCTGGTTCCCTTCCGTGACGATCAACTCATCGCCGGGTGCCAGTTGATGAATCAACCCACCAAGATTCGCTTGGGCCTCTTCGAGTGTGACGGATGCCATGACGTGGTCCTCTTTCCGATCTCGGCCTGTGGATTGTGTGCGACCGCAGACCATTGCGAGGACATCATCATCAAAGATCGGTCAAGCAGCAACACGGAGATCGCCGCCCCTTTTGTCGCTTCGGTGCCATAGGCATAAGGAACTTGGCGCAGCGTCCGATTCGTGGACAATGCCACGAGCAGATTCAACGAGTCAGGAGGTGGCTGATGCTTGCGGTTCATGCCAAGTGGAAAGACGGGAGAGTCGTCGTTGACGAAGCGGTCGATTGGCCGGAAGGGTGCGAATTGGAAGTCCGCCCCGTGGTGGTCAACGGCTCGGAAGATGATGACGTTGAATCCAACGATCCCGCAGCGATCGCGCGGTGGATCGCGGAGTTTCAAGCGGTCCCGCCTTTGGAACTGACGGCGGAAGAAGATGCCGAATGGCAGGCGGCGCGGCAGGCTCAGCGTGTGGCCGCCACTGTGTGCGAGGCGCGGCGTGAATTCGCGGCAGGTCAGTGCCAAGTGGTCAACGCGACCGACTTGATCCGCGAGGCTCAGTCGTGAGTCATCTTCTCCAGCGGTTTTTGCTTCGCCCGCGTCGAGCGCAGGGGATTCCGAAAAGTACTGCGTCCCTTTCTTCCCTCGGACTATGGCCAACC
>JANNDA010000534.1:0-9751 GCA_031387195.1 Planctomyces sp.
GCCCGATGGAAACTCGATGAGGAAATCGAGATCGCTGCGGTTGGGATCGAACGCTGGCGTACAGATGGAGCCGAAGAGTTCCAGCCGTTGCACGCCAAACTCTCCGCACAGCCGTCGCAGCGCGGATTCATGTTGTGCGATCAGCGGAGGCATGGTTGTTCTCGAAAACAGCGACTTCAATCGGGACAGAACCCACAATATCGCGAGCCGCGTGAAGGCGAAACTGCAACTTCATTCCGGAATCGGCTCATCCAGCAGCAGTGCCTTCACGAACCGCACCGGCGGCGAGCCGAAAGAGAGCGTGCCGTCGTGGTAGCGTTTGAGTGTGAACTTGTCGGCCCAAGCTTTCTCGGCGGCGGTGCGGAGGTCGCGGTGTTCTTGGTAGCCGACGAAGTATGTTGAGAGTTGCGTCGAGGTCAGTTGGGCTCGAATCCATTTGAGGGCCGCTTCGCGTTCTTCTTGGAACGTGTCGTGGACCATCAGCTTCATGGCCTCGTCGCGGTTCATGCCATCGACGTGGATGGCTTGGTCGAGGATCGAGTTGGCGACGCCTCGCAAGTACCACTTGAGCGCGATCAGCCGCATCAGCGGGTCGCGGTCGAGGAAGCCTTCCTCGGACATCAGTTGCTCGGAGTACACGCCCCAGCCTTCGACGAACGTGCCGGACGACAGGAGTGCTCGCAGGCGGCGCGGGCTGCGGTTCGAGTGGGCCAGTTGCAGGAAGTGGCCGGGCATCGCTTCGTGAATCGTCAGGTCGTGGATCGAGCGGAAGTTGTACTCGCGCAGGAATGAACCGACTTGCTTCTCGGTCCAATCGGCGGGGATCGGCGAGACGGCGTAGTACGTCTTCTGCCCAACATCGAGCGGCCCCGGCGAGTCGCAATACGCGATCGACACGCCGCGTTGAAACTCTGGCATGAGGATGATGTCGAGTGGATCGTTCGGAATCGTCACGAGGTCTCGTTGCCGCACGAACTCGGTTGTCATTTCGAGCGACTTCTTGGCGAAGTCCACGATGCCGTCGCGTGCGGGGATTTCGGCATACGCTTTTTCGAGTGCGGCGTTGATGACCTTCTGCTGTTGTTCGGGAGTTGGTTCAACCGGTGCCTCGGCGGCAAATCGCGGATCGGCCTTCAACAGAACGCCGCGGGCGATCGAGTACATCTCTTTCCGCACGCGACGCAGTTCAAACTCGGCGCGGTCGCGAACGTCTGGCCGCGAGAGGCCACTGCCGAGCGAGTACGCCAGCTTGGCGTCGAACAGTTTCGCTCCGATGCGGAAGTTCCCCTTCGCGTTCGGCAGCAGTTCCTTTTCGAGCCACTGCTGATGTTCTTCGACCGCTTCCGCAGCCAGAGGAATGACTCGCAGCAACCATTTTTGATTCGCTTCCGGCTGCTTGCTCATCTCCGGTTTCACCATGTTGTCGATGATGCTCAGTACGCCGCGATTCTGCTTGATGGCGGTCTCGGCGTGGATCGGCGGGACTCGTTTGGGATCGAGCGTTTTGCGGACGTCCGCCAAAAAACGTGGCAACTTTTCGAGTCGTTGGGTCACGTTACTCAATCGCGTTTCGATCGGAGCGAAGTCACGAGCCATCAGTCCGTAAATCGCATTGCCCGTCAGTTGCGTGTAGAGGACCGGGTTCCAGGCCCACTCTTGCAACTCGTCGAGCCGCCACAAATCGCCCTGCAATTGCTGAGTGAGCAATTGGTAATCGACTTGGTTGTCTCGCGAGAGTTGTGCTCGGTCGATGGCCTTCAGCTTCGCGAGAGAGCGTTCATGGAAGGCGTGCTCGCGCTTTCGCATGGCCTCGTCGGGGTAGTCCAACTCGTGATCGAACAGGTGATCGCCGAGCGTTGTCGCACTGATCGGCGACCATTGCGTCATCTCGCGAATGTACTGCCGAGCGACTTCATCGAAGTCCAAATTGGCTCGCGTGGCTGCTGATAGATCAGACTTCGCGCTCACTCGCATGTCTTCCACAAGTTCGAGCGGATAGTCGGTGAGGATGCCATCCACGCCGGCGAACATCGCAGCCTGCCAATTGGCATGTTCGATTCCGACGACGGTCGGGCCGGCGATGAAGACTCGCTTGCCCGCTTTGTGGATTTGAGCCACCTCGTCACGAGTCGGCAGGAACCGCAAATAAATCCAATCCTCGTCCTTCTTTGTCAGAGCGGTCGATAACAACTCCACCGCGAGTCTCGCGACTTGTGCGGACGCATCCGTTTGCTTGAGCTTGTCACGCACTTGATGTTTTTCAATCGTGTTTCCAATGAACAACAATCGGCCAAGCACTCCTTTGGCTTTCGCCGCCTTCACGCAATCCGCTTCGATGTCCGGGGCCTTGAGGTCGATCGCGATCAGCACCGGATCGTGCCCGTGCTTTTCGATAACAGCCAACACTTCGTCGAACGTCGGAATCCGCTCTCCTTTGAACTTCTCATTAAACCACGATCCCGCGTCCAATCGTTGGAGTTCCTCCAGCGTCAGCTCGCTGACCGCTCCGTGCCCGTTCGTAGTCCGATCGACCGTGTCGTCATGCACGCAGACGAGCAGCCCATCTCGACTGCGTCTCACATCGACCTCGAAGCCGATCCGCAGTTCCAAGCACGCGCGGAAGTTGGCCAGCGTATTTTCCGGCGCGTGTTTGAGCAGTCCGCGATGTGCGACGACATACGGCTGCGGCATCGTGATCGGTTTCTCGGCGAGCAACGCGGTTGAAATAATGCACGTCAGCACGACAACGACCGCTGGCAGTTTTCTCAGCATTTCGAGCCTCCGGAGTTTTCGATGAGTCTCTGATTCAATCGACCCCACCGAGCTTGTCTCGGTGGTTTTCAGGCTTCTGCACTACGTCGATTGTGACTTCGAGTGAAGAGACCCGTAGTGCAAAAGCCCGATTCCACCGAGGCAAGCTCAGTAGGGCAGGGGATATCGCTTGCCTTGATCGTCACTTCATTTCGGCCAACCATTGCACGCCGTCGATGATCACGTATCCGTTGGTGTCGCGGTTGGAAATGACGACTGCGGCAGGGTTGGTCTGCTGAGAACTCAAAGACGCCCAATGAGACGAACATGTCATTGATCGGCGGCGACAGCCGTTGATTGATCGTGACCGTCTGCTGGCCTTTCGCGTGATGCACGTCAACCGCGACGTGAGATGAGCGATTGCTGTTGGGCGTGTAGGCCAGTCGCACTTCGTAACGGCCGGGCTGGGGAAGTTTGGTCTCGAAGCGTGCTGCGGATTTGTTGTCGCGCACGTTGCCGTCGTGGCGGTAGCCGGTGCCGATCCACGTTCCGGCGGCGTGGCTTTCGGTCCAATCGCCGGTGAGCGTTGCTTGCGCGTCATCGACGACAATGCCGGCGAGCTTCGTGGGATCAAGGCCCCCTTTTCCGGAAACGGTCGGGCTGCTGTATTCGAGGACTTGGCCGTCCTGCAGCAGACGCTCACGCAACTTGGCGTATGGGACATCTTGCACGGCTTGATTCGCGTCGATGGCCATGACGGCGGCTGTCGCGGCAGATTGGCCGAGGATCATGAAGACCGGTTCCATGCGGATCGAACCGAAGGCGATGTGTGAACTCGACACGCAGACCGGGACCAGCAAGTTGTCGCATTGTCCCTTCTTCGGAACGAGCGAGCCGTAAGCAATCTCATACGGCCCGCGCAGGCCGACGCCGATGTCCCCTTCGTTCTGCACGAAGCCCTCCGGCGTGATGTATCGCTGCACGTTGTGCGAGTCGATCGTGTACGAGCCCATGCCGACCGAATCGGGCGTCGGGCGTTTCTTGAGCAGCTCGTTCTCGGTCATCACGTACTGGCCGATCATGCGGCGAGCCTCGCGGACGTAGATTTGATGCGACCAGTGGCCGTTGTCAGCGAACTCGTCTTTGGGCAGACCCCAACGACGCATCTCGGTCTGCACGTCCTTCGGGATGCGCGAGTCGTTGGCGATGAAGTACAGCCAGCCCTGTTGATAGGTCGTGTGCTCTTGCAGGATTTCGCGGCGACGTTCGTAGCTGGCATCGGGGTAGTCGTAATTCATGCCGATGTTGTCGGTGCTCATTGGCCCGTGGTTGTTGGTGTCGGTCTTGTGATTCGGGATCGGATCGAATTTCTCAAACGTCTCGCGCCAGCCGGCCTCGAAGATCCGCACCAGCAATTCGTACTGCTTCGAGTCGTAGCCTTCGGGCTTGGGAAACGGAATGCGGTTGTCGGGATGATTCGACAAGCACATGCGGTAGCAATACGCCTGCACGCGTTTGTCGCCCGCTCCGTATTCGCCGGGCGACGCTGGACTGATGCGCGGCAACACGCCGCTCTTTGGGTCGTCGGGGACGAGGTACGGGCTGATCTTTTTCTTGACCGCGCCGAAGTGATGCTTGTGATGCAGGACTCCAGTTTGCACGCCGTTGGATTTCTCGTCGTAGACGCTGTTCGCCTCGCGCCCGACGTGGTACTCGATCCCGGCTGCGGCCATCAGGTCGCCTTCGTAGGTGGCGTCGATGAACATCTTGCCGGAATAAGTTTTGCCGCTGAGCATCGCGATGGACGCGATGCGGCCGTCGCGTTTGCTCACGCCGTTCGATCGGTCCAGCCACTCATTGCGAACGACGGGTATTTCAAACTCGCGGACGAAGTCTTCGAAGACTTGCTCGGCGACATGCGGCTCGAAGATCCACATCGTGCGTTGCTCGCCGTCGATGGCGGGAGTCCCCTGCCCTTTGTTGCCGTACTCAGCTTTCTTCATCCACTTCCACGCGGCCGGCTGGTCGTAGTGTTTCCAAACGCGGTGATAGAAATCGCGTGACAACCCGCCGATAACCGCCTTGTTGCCGGTGTCGGTGAAACCCAACCCGCCGCTGCTCAAGCCGCCGAGATGCTTATCCGGACAAACGAGGATCACCGACTTCCCCATCTTCTTGGCCTGCACGGCCGAGATAACTCCCGCCGACGTCCCTCCATAAACGACAACGTCGTATTCGGCCGAGAAGAGACGGCCACGCGAACCACAAATCAAGACGAGTAACAGCGCGACGAGAGTTCGTTTCATGGTACGAGCTGAGTCCAAATCAAATGGGATGGGGTCCAGGTCGCGAAATTCATCACGGCGGATATGGTAGGTTGCCGCCCAGTTCACGTTCCACTCGCCCGCAGCTTGCGTCCGTCGCCGCTGACGCTGGCAGCGTCAGCCACGAGGGCAGGCCCGCTTAGGGGGCGAGGAAGAACAACTCCGTAGACCGGATTTTCAAACCGGTCAAACTGAACCGCCCGGTTTGAAAAACCAGGCTACGAAAACTCGAAGTCATTTTCCTCGCCCGCTTAAGCCAGCAGCGCGGCTTCGATCGTTAGTCCGGGTCCGAACGCGAGAGCCACACACGGACCACTCGCCGCTTCTTGTCGCAGTCGGTCGAGAATGAACAGGATCGTCGGTGACGACATGTTGCCGTATTCGGCGAGGACGGCCTCGCTGGCTGCCCACTGCTCACGTTGCAAACCGAGTGCTTCGCCCGCCGCCGTCAAAATGCGCGGCCCGCCTGGATGAAAGGCCCACGAGCGAATCTCGTCGAGACTCAGACCGCGCGAGCCGAGCCATTCGCTCAGCCACGGTCGCAGATGCTGCTTGATGATCTCTGGCACGCGAGCAGAGAGCGTCATCTGGAAGCCGTGATCACCAATCCGCCAGCCCATGTCAGCCAAAGTATCAGGCAAAACGACGGACCCCGACGCGATGAGTCTCCAAGCGGCAGGCACCTGAGTCAGAGGATGGGCACTCTTGCCCGTCAGTATTGGGTCAGGTGTCGCGTGACGGGCAAGAGTGTCCGTCCTACTTTCCAGTGAACTCGTCAGCACGACCGCTGCCGCCCCGTCCGCGAACAGCGCGTTCGAGACAACACGATCCGGCGACCAGCCATATTGATGATGCAAGCTACACAGTTCGACGCAGCACAACAGCACGTTCGCCTGCGGGTCGGCTTGAAGAAACGCATCGGCGACGCGCAGGCCATTGAGCGCCCCGTGACAGCCCATGAAGCCGATGTGCGTTCGCGCCACGCTCGGTGACAGTCTCGCCGTTTGCAGCAGTTCGATGTCGAAGCCCGGCGCGTGAAAGCCGCTGCAACTGACCGTCACCAAATGCGTGATGTCGGCCGCTTCGAGGTGTGCGGCCTGCAAGGCTTGATTCGTCGCCTTCGTGGCCAAAGTGCCGGCATGTCGTTCATAGAGTTGCATTCGCTCCAACGTGGTCGGGCCAAGCGGTCGCTGTTCGGTCGGGAGTTGGTAGAACGACTGCCGAGCAACGCCGCTGGCATCGGTTGCCTCCAAGACCACGCTGTGTCGTCGCCGTACTCCCGCACGTCGATACAACCCACGCTGCACGCGAGCTTGCTCTTCCGATTCGGAATTGAACGGGAGCACGAGTTCCGCCGCGTCCGCTTGCGAGACCGAATGCTCCGGCACGGCACTGCCAAATCCCTGGAGACAGCTCGCCATATTCGATTCCCGTCGTGTTACAGAGTTGTTATCCCTCGCCCCTTAAGCTGACGCCACGCACGAGTGACCGCAAGAGCCTCGGAGTCCACGGCAACACAAACATGGCAATCCTGACACACGTCGGGAATCTCAGGAGGCCGGCAAGAGTTCGACAGAGACGCTGTTGATTGCGGACCCTTTGCCCGTGCTCGTTCGACCAAGTTTCGGCGAGCGACAACGACCAAGCTGTGCAGGCAGCATTCGCCAGCGGAGCGATCGTTACGGCAGACGACAATGCCCAACCGATCCCTTCACCTGTGAATGGTTCGACGTATCCCGCCGCATCACCCAGCACAAACAATCTCTCTGATGTGATCGGCCACGTCGTGCGCGTGAGTGCCGGAGTACCGAGCCATTCAGCGCCACTCAGCGCAGGAATGGGCGGAAAGCCCGCATCAGCCAACACGCTCGCCGCTGCTCGCGCCGGCCCACCCGCTTCACGCAGCAGCCACGTATCGAAAGCCGCAGCGATGTTCAACGATCCGTTTTCAACACAGACCAACCCGACATAACCGCCGCGTCCGACCGCCATGTGAATCGTGCCCGCCGCGTACTCCGACGGCCACTCGCTCACTTCGCAGCCCGCGCCAACACGAGCCTTCCGCACCGGCCGGTCAGTGAATTCACTCAAGCCACCCAAACTCGGATGCCCCAATCCATCGGCCACGAGCACGACCTTCGCGCTCAGCGTCGTCTCGGTACTGCATCGCGATTCAGTCGGTGAGGAGTGGCGAATCTCAACGTGTCGTCCGTCACCGTGGCTCGCGCCAACGGTCGCAGTCACACCATCACGAAACGTGACTCCCGAACGGATCGCTTCTTCGACGAGTCGCTGATCGAGCACCATCCGTGAGACCGCGCGGCCGCGCGGCAACGAAAGGGACAATCGGCGTGAGGCGGCTCGCACCTCAAAGCGAGTCAACTCTGGGCCGCCGCATTCTCGCACCACGTCGCCGAGCCCAATCTGTTCCAGCAGCTCAACCGCCGAGTGATTCAAGCACGCTCCGCAGACCTTGCGTCGTGGAAAGTGTTTCTTGTCGAGCAACAAGACGCGTCTGCCGAGCAATGCGATCTGCCGCGCCGCGACCGATCCGGCTGGCCCTGCTCCGATGACGATCACATCCCAGTCGGTCGTCACGAATGACTCCAAGTCAGCAAGAACCGTTGTGGCCAATGTCGCGAGATCGTCACGCCGCTCAACCCGGCTTGCTGACAAAGTTGCAACGCTTCGTTCGGTGTGAATGCTCCCGCGACCGACAGCGGCCCGTCCACATGCACGATCCGTGACCGCGACAACAACCGAGTCCCCAACACGGCCAGCAAGTAGCCGCTCCGGCTGCGTACTAAGTCGTTGACCAACACCGCTCGCTGCGCGGCTTGCGACATCGAACACAGCACAGTGACGGCGTCAGCCTCGTCGAGGTGATGCAAAAACAGCGAGCAGATCACGACATCGAACCGCGCCGGTATCGGCTGCGTCAGCACATCGTGTTGAAAGAACTCGATCGCTTCACCCGCTGAAGCCGCTTGCTTCCGAGCGATCGACAGCGCGGTCTCGCTCAAATCGCAACCGGCCAGTCGCAGGTCGATGCCTGCGTCACGAGCACGCCGAGCCAGCGCGAGCGTGACATCTCCGCCACCACACGCGACGTCGAGCACTCGCAGCGGCTGCGGCTGTTGTCCACGAGCGAAAGCTCGCAACGCTGGCCAGAAGATCGAGTCGCTGCGACTGAACCAATTGACGCGTGCCAAGCCACGCAACGCCAGAGTGTGGTCGGCCGGGTCCAAGTCCGGCTGGTCCATCAACTCTGGTTGCCGATCTCGCCGCGAAAGCCCTTCGAGTTGTTTTCGCAGAGTCATTCTTGTGGTCATGCTGTGATCCTGACGACACTGCGAACGGCTGCCAACTGTTGTGCGACTTTTTGAGAAGACACGCAAACCATCCTCCAGGGACCACACAATGAGCGATCCGTCTTTCTCTCGACGCGACCTAATCTCTGCCGCAGCCGGCATCGCGTTCGTCAATCACGCTGTTGCTGATGAAGAGACGCCCGGCACTCAAGTCGGCGACCGCACTTCCAGCATTCGCATCACGGCAATGAAGACCTACTGGGTCGGGCCGATCGTCTATGTGAAGATTGAGACCAATTACGGCATCAGCGGCTGGGGCGATCTCAAGGGAGTCGATCCGCGTGTCTCGAAGCCGTTGGCCGAATCGCTGTTCGAACTGCTCGACGGCGAGAACCCGACGCGGGTCGAACATCTCTGGCAGAAGCTCTTCCGCTCACACCGCAACATGCGCGGCGGAGCATTGATGGTGCATACGATCGCCGCGATCGACATGGCCTTGTGGGACATCACCGGCAAACTGTGGCAAGTGCCGATCTATCGACTGCTCGGCGGCCCGACGCGCGATCGCATCCGCGTGTACCACACGCCGAAGGCTCAAAAAGTTCCGCCGCACGGCATCTACGAGCACTCCGGCAATCCAAGCGACATCGACAACATGGTCAAGGCGATCAAAGCCGCTCGCGAAAAAGTCGGTCCCGATGGAGCGGTCATGTTCGACGCTCATTCGGCGGTTCCGCCCGCGACGCTGATTCAGCTCGCGGCGGCGATCAAACCTTACGACGTGCTGTTCATCGAAGAGCCCGCCGTCCCCGGCAACATCGAAACGTTCAAGCGGCTGAAGCAGCACATCAACATCCCGCTGGCCACCGGCGAGCGCGACCGCACGATCTGGGGCATGATCCCGTACTTGCAGGAAGGCTGCATCGACATCCTGCAACCCGACTGCTGCCACACCGGGGGCATCAGCCAAATGAAAAAGATCGCCACGCTCGCCGAAGCGTACTTCGTCCCCATCGCCCCGCATTGCACCGCGACGTTCCTGGGCATCGCCGCCAGCCTGCACGTCGTCTCGTCGATCCCGTTCTTCCTAATCCACGAGTTCTATCCCACCAACGCGGGATTCAACGTACCGGGTGTGACTCGCATGGCCTTCGAGTACGACAAAGACGGCTACATCGGCCTGCCACCAGGACCGGGCCTGGGCGTGGAAGTGGACGAAGCCAAACTCATCGAAGAATCCAAGAAGCCGCAGTCCTACAAGTGGCCGGGAGCGAAGCTGAAGGACGGCTCGATTGCGGACTACTAACCTTGGAGTGCTCCGGCTTGACGGAGCCCTCCATCCAAAAATCCAAACGTTTTCGAAGG
>JANNDA010000569.1:0-7272 GCA_031387195.1 Planctomyces sp.
CGGCGTACCGATAGACCATGCGGCCGGTGTCGGTCAGTTCCAGATTTCGACCGCTCTTCTGAAACAGCTTCGCTCCCAGCGCGGTTTCCAACTGCTTCAACTGAGTGCTGATCGCCGGTTGACCCAGATGCAACTTCTCGCCCGCACGCGCAATCGTGCCTTCGCGGGCGACCGTCCAGAAGTAAAGCAAATGGTGGTAGTTGAGCCAGTCCATGACGTGACGGTACTTCGATTTTATCAATGTGTCTACGACAGAGTTTCAATTCGTTGAACCTTATGCCGAAGCGTATTGTTTGCCGACTTGAGTGACAGGCGAGCGGCCGACAAGGTGCCGGCAAAGTTGAGTCTTGGTTTCTGGCCCGATGGACCTGCTCAGCTTTGGGGGCGAATGCCCCCCGCTCGCCGGAGTTCAGGCCGAGACTGCATCGTAAAACGGGAGAGCAATCATGCTGATCGAAGTGACGAAACGAAGTGTGATGTTGGCGGAAGGCGTGCGTGAATGGATTGAGCGCCGGCTGCAATTCGCGCTGGGACGGTTTTCACCGCGAATTCGCCGTGTCTCGGTGATTGTCAGCGATGTGAACGGCAATCGCGGTGGGTGCGACAAGCAATGCCGGCTGCGGATTGCATTGATTCCTAGTGGTGAAGTGGTTGTCGAAGACATCGACCCTTCGGTGATCACAGCCGTGGCGAACGTCGCTGCGCGTGCCGCTCGATCGGTAAGTCGAGCGTTGGAGCGTCGCCGCGACTTTGGTGATGTGCCGGAACGCGTAATCTTTAGCGAGCCTCGTCGATGTCGCAGCGACGACCGAACTGAAAGTCCCGACGTTTTTTTCAAAAAGAACTGATCAGTCTGGTCTTCAGTCACATGGTTCGGGAACAGATTTGCTTTCCGGTGCTCGACTTCATGGCAATCCTTCAACATCAAACGAATGACTCGACGATGGCTCAACCAGAGGCAATCCGACCGGTGTTTCAGACGGCGGCGCTGTTTGGCGAAGTGGGAGCCGAAGCGATTCGGCTGCTGTGCGGGGAGCGGCGTCGAGTGGATGTCTCCGCCATTCGCCGCTCTCTGGCCGACGCGATGCTGGCGTGGCCGGGGACGGCGGACGAGCGGTGGTGGAAGTGGCTGGTCGAGACGGGTCGCGGGCTGAGCTACGCCGTGCGAGCGATTGATGCGTCTCCGCGCGAAGTCTTCGAGTTGCTGCGACACGGCGTCGAGGCGGTCACGATTGGCGACGGCGGCGAACCGAAGTTGCTCGTGCTGACCGGGGCCAAGCGGCAGAAGATTCGCTTGTGCGAGTTGCCGGGCGAGCCGGTGGGGCGCTGGGTTTCGCAGCGGGAGTTGTCGGCGTTGCTCGGCGGGACGAAGGCAACGGCGGAGCGGCGGTGGGTCATTCTCGATCCCATGTCGGATGACATGCCGCTGGCGACGGACGGACACGGCGAGCACGCGCATCCGACGCCGTGGTCGCGACTGTGGGAGTTCATGCGGCCGGAGCGGTCGGACTTGTGGATTGTGCTGATCTTCGCGTTATTCACCGGGATGCTGACACTGGCGACGCCGATCGCTGTCGAAGCGCTCGTCAATACGGTCGCGTTCGGGACGTTGCTGCAACCGCTGATCGTGTTGTCGATCATCTTGCTGACGTTTCTGGGCTTCGCGGCGGCGTTGCGATTTTTGCAGCGGTTCGTGGTGGAGCTGATTCAGCGGCGACTGTTTGCTCGCGTCGTCGGGCGGTTGGCGTGGCAGTTGCCGAGGGTGCGATTGGATGCGGCTCATCAATTCACGCCGGAGTTGCTCAATCGGTTCTTCGATGTCGTGCTGATGCAGAAGATGGTGGCGCAGTTGGCACTGGATGGGTTGACGGTCGTGCTGACGGTCGGCCTGGGCATGATCGTGCTCGCGTTTTATCACCCGTGGCTGCTGGCGTTCGACGTGGTGTTGCTGGTGATGCTGGCGTTCAATGTCTTCGTGCTGAGTCGCGGAGCGATGCGGACCAGCATCGCGGAATCGGCGAGCAAGTACGCGGTGGCCGGTTGGCTCGAAAACATCGCTCTTTGCCGAACGACCTTCAAGGCGGTCGGCGCGGCGGAGTTCGCACTGACCCGTGCCGACCGACTGACGACCGATTATCTCGTGGCGCGGCAAGCTCACTATCGCGTGTTGATGCGGCAGATCGTCAGCGGCTTGGCGCTCGAAGCGTTGGCCAGCGCGGTGCTGCTGGGACTGGGCGGGTTCCTGGTGATTCAAGGGCAGATGACACTCGGCCAGCTTGTCGCGGCGGAGCTGATTGTGACGTTGATCGTGGCGGCAGTGTCGAAGCTCGATAAGCAATTCGAGAGCTTCTACGACTTGCTGACGTCGATGGACAAGTTGGGTCACTTGTTCGATCTGCCGGTCGAGCCGTCGTCGGGCTTGATCCACGTCGGGCACAGCGGCGCGGCGCGGTTGTCGTTGCGCGGCGTCGGCTTCTCGTACGGCGATGGTTCGGTGGGGCTGAGCGAGGTCTCGTTCGAGGTGGCTCCCGGCGAAGTGGTCGCGATCACCGGGCCGGCCGGCTGCGGCAAGAGCACGCTGCTGGATTTGTTGTTTCGGCTGCGCGAGCCGTCGTCGGGGCGCATCACGCTGGACGATCTCGATCTGGCCGATCTGCGGCCAGACGTGCTCCGGCAAATCGTCTCGCTCGTTCGCGGCATCGAGGTGCTCGACGGAACGCTGGCCGAGAACGTGCATCTGAATCGCCCAGAGATCACGACGACGAACGTTCGCGACGCGTTGCGGCGAATGGGGTTGACCGATGATGCGCAAAGCGACCACCGTCGCTTGAATTGGAGCCTCGACACGCATCTCGCACACGACGGCAAACCGTTGTCGGAAAGTCAGGCGCGGCGATTGATGTTGGCTCGCGCCATTGTCGGCCAGCCGCGGTTGTTGCTGGTCGATGGCTTGCTCGATGCCCTGCCAGACGAAGACGGCGAACGGTTGCTGGAGGAATTGAAACGCACACGCGGCGATTGTTCGGTGATTTTGGCGACGGGTCGCAAATCGCTCGTGGCGAAATGCGATCGGGTTTGTGAACTGTGAAGACAGCTTTGAGCGGAATGGCGCTAGCCACCGGTGTCGTGGGGTCGATTTCCCAGACGAAGAACCGGCGGCTAGCGCCGTACCGCTCACCTGCGATGTGATCGGAGCTGGCGATGTTGAACACGCTGATGGAAGTCGAATCCGAGCACGTTGGTTTTCCGGCGTTGCGGTTGGCGAAGTCGTCGCGGATCGCGCGTCGCGTCGCGCGGGTGTTGCTGGTGTTGTTGGCGGGGGCGATCGTGGCGTTGGGGTTTGCTCCGTGGCAGCAATCGATCAGCGGGACCGGGCGGGTCGTCGCGTACGCGCCGTTGCAACGCCAGCAAACGATTGAGGCTCCGATTTCCGGCCGCATCGTCCGCTGGGGCGATCAGGTGTTTGATGGCGTTCGCGTCAAGCAAGATCATTTCATTTTGGAGATTCAGGACATCGACCCAAACTTTCAGCTTCGTCAGCAAGACCAGCTCGCGGCGACGGTGCGCGAACTCGACGCGAACAAAATCGTCGTGCTGGCGTATGAAGCTCAGGTCGCGGCGTTCGAGACAGTGAAGACGGAATCGGTCGCGGCGGCGGACGAGTACGTGAAGGTCGCCGGCGAAAAGCTGCGGATCGAGGAGCGGAACCTCGACGCCGAAAACGCGGGCGAACTGCAACAGCGGTTGGACTACGAACGGCAGAAGGAACTTGCCAAAGACGGGCTGACCTCCACGCTCAAGGTGCAAGAGGCCGAACGCAAATGGAAAGAGTTGATCGCGAAGGTCGATAAGGCCGAGGCGTACATCCGCGCCGCCAGGAATGAACTGGCCGCCAAACGAAACGAGCGGACGTCCAAGGAGCGCGAGGCGCAGGCGAAAATCGACTCGTCGAAGGCCGTGCTGCAAAAGGCGCTCGGCGATGTCGCCAAGCTCGACAAACAAATCTCCGAGTTGCAGGTGAAGATCACTCAGCAGCAAAGCCAGGTCGTGAAAGCTCCGCGCGACGGCACGATCATGCACCTGATGGCTCACTCCGGCGGCGAGATGGTCAAACAGGGCGAGCCGTTGTTCGTGCTGATCCCCGATGCCGAAGACCGCGCGGCCGAGATTTGGGTCAGTGGCAACGACGCGCCGCTGATTAGCGTCGGTCGCCAGGTGCGTCTGCAATTCGAGGGCTGGCCCGCCGTGCAATTCACCGGCTGGCCGAGCGTCGCGGTCGGCACATTCGGTGGCCGGGTCTCGAACGTCGATGCCGCCGCCGGCAACAGCAAGAACCAGTTCCGAGTCCTCGTCGTCCCCGACGAAGGCTCGCCGCCGTGGCCGAGCACGAGGTTTCTCCGCCAAGGGCAACGAGCCAACGGTTGGGTGCTGCTCGACCAAGTCGGCCTGGGCTACGAAGCCTGGCGCAGGTTGAACGGTTTCCCACCGTCGATTGCCTACCCGGAACTTTCCGGCGATGGGGGCAAGAAGGACAAACACAAGTAGCGCGGCGAAGCCGCAAAAGTGTGGCACGACGCTCCGCGTCGTGAGGTGCGACGCGGAGCGTCGCACCACAATGTTGCCGCAGCGTGCGGCCGGACCGAGAGGAGACCCGATGACTTCCGATTTGATGCAGGCGATGCAGGCCAATTTGTTGTCGCCAGCCGTGTTGTTTTTTTTACTCGGTGTGTTCGCGACGTTGTGCAAGAGCGACCTGAAATTTCCGGAGCCGTTGTATCTGGGCCTGACGATCTACTTGCTCACCGCGATTGGCTTCAAGGGTGGTGTAGCGATTGCCAGTGCGGGGATTGCCGCCGTGTGGCTGCCGGCCTTGATGGCGATCGTGCTCGGCACGCTGATTCCTTTGTGGAGTTATCCGGTGCTGCGGTTTGTCGGCCGCTTGCGGCCAGTCGATGCGGCGGCGATCGCGGCGCATTACGGATCGGTCAGTGCGGTGACGTTCATCGCGGCGACGAACTTTCTCAAATCACTCCATCAGCCGTATGAGGAATTCGCAGCCGCGTTCCTGGCGGTGATGGAGTCTCCGGCGATCATCGTCGGCGTCGTGCTCGGTAAGCTGTCAATTCAAAAGCCGGGCGAGTCATTCGGCCCGACACTGAAAGTGGCTCTGCACGAAGCTTGTCTCGGCCGCAGTGTGATCCTGTTGGTCGGAGCGCTGCTGATCGGCTTCCTGTCGGGCGAGCGCGGCTACGAGGCAACCGCGGGATTCTTCGTTGCTCCGTTTCAGGGAGTGCTCGCGCTGTTTTTGCTCGAAATGGGCATGGTGACCGCTCGGCGATTCGGTGATTTGCGAAAGGTCGGAGCCTTTCTGGTCGCCTTCGGAATGATGATGCCGATTCTTCACGGAGCGCTCGGCGTCGCCTTGGGCCAATTCGCCGGTCTGAGTCTTGGCGGCGCGACGCTGCTGGGCGTGCTTGCCGCGAGTGCCTCGTACATCGCCGCCCCGGCTGCCGTCCGTTTGTCGTTGCCCGACGCGAGCCCGACGCTGTACCTCACCTCGGCGCTTGCAATCACATTCCCATTCAATATTACCATCGGTTTGCCGATCTACTTTGAGTTCGCCAAATGGCTGTTCGGAGGCTCGCCATGAAACTGCATTCAATGAAGCTCGTGACGATCGTCTGCGAGGCGTTGGCCCGCATGGCCGTGACCGAACTGCTGCGCGAGATCGGCGCTCACGGCTACACGCTGTTCCCGGTCGAAGGGGTCGGCGCTCAAGGCTCGCGCGTGGCCGACATCGAAGAGTTCGCCAACATCCAAATCGAAGTCGTGCTGCCGACGGAGCCTTCTCTGCAACTGTTGGAACGGCTGGAACGCGACTTCTTCTCCCGCTTCGCGATGATCGCGTATTCGACCGACATCGAAGTCATCCGCAGCGCGAAGTTTTGAACGAACCGAACACCGCCAAGGCCGGCGGATGGGACCGGACGATGGCGCGACATCAAAGGCGGCTCTCAAGGATTGCAGCGGGGACACTCCGCCGGCGAGACGTATTTCGGAACGTCCTCCAACGGATGGTTTTCGCGATACGGACATTTGAGGCAGCCATGCACCCAGGCCAGCGGCGCGTCGGTCGCGCAACCACAGGCTTCACAGCGTCGGCCGGGAACGGGTTTCACACGCGCGAATCCCGGCAGGTGGCACTGGGGACAAGCACTGCGCAGTTTCTTCACCAAGTCCTCGGCGGCCTCTCCAATCACCGACATTCGCTTGGGATTGGCGTGAGCGCGCATGTCCGTCTCCACAAACACACGCCCGGTTTCAGACTGCTCCCGAGCTGACTCGAAAGCCTGCCGCAGTGAGTCCCAGTCGGCCAGTCCTTTCTGCACGCGCGGGTCATCCTCATCGACCGGCCGAACGATCAATTGATGTTCCGGGAAGCCGATCAGCTCCGCAAACTTGGCGACTTCTTCCCAACCGTTGGAACACAGGTGCGTGAAATTGGTACTGCGGCTGCCGGCCACTCCAACGACTTCCAACTCCAGGTCGTCGTCAATCCAGACGAGCATTTCCAGGTTCCACGGAAAGAACCCAATCATCGGGTCCGGGCCAAATGAGCCTTCGCTGGCCAAGCCCAACGAATGGCCAGACAACCGCATCCCTTCGCGAGCTTTGGCTCGTGCCGCCTCCAGTTGCGTGCCCGCGCGCGGAATCTCGCGCGTGAACGTGCCGAGTTGATCGGTATCAAAACCGCGCACCAGTTCGACCTGACACCCGAGACCGCTGGCCAACACCGGCTCAACCACGCGCTCCTTGCCGTGCTGAGTCAGAAAGGCCACGGGCCGGTTTTCGTATCGGCCTGCCGTTCCGGCGGCACCGGTGCCGGCGAGACCGTTCAATGGGATGCTTGGGATTTCGGTGGTCATTGCTGCCAAAGCCTCCAGAACTGCACTCGCCAGAAACTCCTCCGCTTCTCGGGCTTACCCACCTTGTCCAAGCGAGTCAGCCGGTTGGTCATCAAAGCGACAGAGGATTTCGATCTTCGGGCCGATGGTCAAGTCAAAGTGGGAAAGCGAAGTAGGCCGTGCTCAACATGCCGGTCGTAGCTCATCGGCAAACCCTGCGGATGCCGATCTTTGTCCTACGGGATGAAGCGCGGATGGAAATGACTCAATCAACGACCCTCTCACAGATGACGTTCGGGATGACGCTGTGCCTCGGCACGGTGGTCTTCGTGAGCGGCTGCGCGCAAACTCGCGACCGTCTCGCCAG
>JANNDA010000571.1:0-2686 GCA_031387195.1 Planctomyces sp.
CCCGTCGCCCGCTGTGCCGAAATCCTGAACGCTGCTCATCGGGTGCCTCTCGATGTTCGGTGGAAGAGTGTTGCGCTGATGGGCGGGGACTCTATCGAACAGTCGGGGCAATCTCACTATGAGTGAAGGGACGTAAGGGACCGAAAGGACCAAAGAGATGTTGGGCTCTTGGAATCCGTTCCATCCATTTCGTCCCTTGCGCCGCACACGTGAGCCTAAAGCGGCCTTCGGCCGCAACCAAATAGTAGCGGAGCGGCGCAAGCCGCCCGGTGCAGTGCGGCTCAACCGGACGGCATGCGCCGTACCGCTACAAAGATGCGCGAAAAACCCGCATGTTTCGGACAACGACTCTAAGCGTTGCACAGCGATTCTTCCGCGAGACGTTGCAGTTGAGCCCGTTGCTTGAGCGACAGGATTGTGCAGAACTCGCAACCGGCGATGTGTCGATCGTCGAAACCGATCTCAACCCACATGACCTGTGCGGTGATGTTGAATCCGCCATGCAAATGTGAGCTGACTTCGACCAATAATTGCTCCCCTTTGCGCACCGGTTGATCGAGTTCAACTCTCATGCCGGTCAACGAGGCCTCCACCACTTCGCCATCAATGATGTCGGGGGTGTCATCCGTGGCTCGTAAAAAACGGACACTGCCGGAGACCGGGAAGCGAGGAGATTCGCGACGTTCATCCTCACGGCGTTCGGGAGCGAACTGAGTCAATGTGAAACGACGCAACGGCGGTTGTCGGCGATTGTTCATGGCCTACGGCTCTTTCAAAATTAGGGACCAGGCGGCCGCCAATGCCGTTCGAGAGAGGAGTCGCTCGCGATGAATTTCGCCCGAACGAGGGAATGTTCGGATCGTGAAATCGGGGTTGATTGCGGGCGACGGAGAGCACCAGAAGTTTTTATGTCGGGAAATTGACCGAGTCAAATTTCACGGCGCAGCAAAATCAGGGTGGTCAGCCGAAGTGTCAGCCGTGCGTGTTCGATGATAAACCGCAACGCTTGCGGAACACGGTTGTGGTGCTCAGGCAGCAGGCGATGTTTCCGCGATGCCACGAACGCCCGGCCATCAATAACGAAAAACCCCGGACGCTTTCGCGGCCGGGGCTATCGTAACAGTCAGTGGAACGCCTGGGGCCTTACTCGCTAATGACAAACCCACTGGGGGTTGCCACGAATTGCTCGAGCGTTTTCTGACTGGTAAAGAGGTACAGGCGATCTTTGAACCACACGGCGTGGTCCAGCGAGCCTTCTTTGGTGACTTTTTCTTTCAGCAAGACAACGTCATTGCCGCCGGAGATCGGAGCGTATTGCGCTGGTTGTTTCTCGAACGCGGCCTTGGCCTCGTCACTGCTGAAGTAGTAAGTGCGGCCTTTGTAGGTTGAAGTGTGTTCTGGCAAGGCATTCTTGAGGTCACGAGCATCTCGCAAAGCGACCGCACAGAAACCCTTGAGGCCACGCAGTTCACCACGTTCCTTGATGAGTTTGACTTTGGTTTCGATCTCTTCGGCACTGGCTTGGGCCGTGACGACCTCGTCCTTCGGCGGTTCATGCCTCTTTTCATCGGCGGCGATCGCATCTTCGGGTTCGCTGGGCAGCGGGATGCTGTCGAGATTGACGTCCGCTGTCGTTTCCTTCTCGGCATCCAGTGACAGGTCGTCTTCAGGTTTTTTCGCATCGACGGTCAACTTCGTGCCTTTCGACGGAGTTTCGTCGTCGAGTGACAGGCCACTGAAGGGATTCGGCTCAGCCGTTGCTTTGGGCTCTTCTTTCAGTGCTGCGGTCTTCGCATCGACGGCTTCTTCCGGCATATCGCTGAACGCATTTTCGAGTGCGTCGTCTACTGATCCGGCTGGCTTGGTTGAGACCTGAGTCGCATCGCTCTGCTCCTGCGCACCGATGTAATCCGGGTCGCCAGGAATTGGCGGGAGGTTCTTGGAGAGTTCGCTGCCTGCTGCTGCTGCGGTTGCCTGAGTGTTGACTTCAATTTGAGCTGGCGGCGCGGCAGGAGCAATCGGTGCCGGTTGGAACGGCGCGGGTTGCAAACGAGCCGCGTTGGCATTGTTGAACTGATTCGGCGCGACCTTGTTGAGCTGATTTGTCGCGGCACCGGGCTTCGCTGGGCCAAACGGCTGGCCGTTGGGAAGACGACCGGCCATTCCATTTTGGTTCTGAATTGGCTGCGACGGATGCTGTGGAACTGGGGCCGGAGCTTGTCGGCTCTTGAACGGATTCAGCTTGCTCAGAATACTGGACCGGGTGCTCGGTTTCGGCGGCACGACATTCGACGGGGTGTTCTGACCCGCTGGCGAAACAGTGCCAGGTTGCGAGCGTTTGAGTTGATTTTGACCAGTCGCCGCTTGAGTGTTCGGAGCTTGCTGCAAAGTCATGGGGGGCATTTGTCGGCCGTCACGGCGATAGAGTTCCTCCAACTGCTGTTGGACCGGAGACGGAGCGGCATTGTTCTGATTCGCCGGTTGAACCGGTGTGTTGGGCTGCTGGTACATCGTCGCCTGCACCGATCGGTTGCTCGGGCGAACCATCGGGGCCGAAGTGCGACCGTTGAGTTTCGAGCCGGCGTCCGGTGCTGGTGATGCCGGGATTGGTCGAGCAACCGATTCACTGGATGGTTGGCTCGGCGTCCGTAAGAACGATGGCAACAGGCCAGGTGCTGGTTTTGTC
>JANNDA010000628.1:0-3174 GCA_031387195.1 Planctomyces sp.
TTCGAACCGCCAATGCACGCACTCGCTGGCGCGTCGGGCTTGTATTGGTGCAATTTGCGTCGAGCGTACGGCCAAGCCTCCGGCTTGAAGACTTTTCGCCGTTCGTCGACTTGTTTCGTGACCTGCTTTTTCGATCCACGCCAATTGCATCAAGTCACTTTCTCTGAGACGGTTGCCAGGATTTTCTGTAACTGTTCCAAACGGGCGGGCTTGACCAGGTGGTGATTGAAGCCGGCTTCTAATGCGGTCTGCCGGTCTGCCTCTTGGCCGTAGCCGGTTAAGGCGACGAGGACGACGTTTTTGAGATTGGGGTCTTGCCGGATTCGTTTCGCGACTTGATAGCCGTTGAGGCCCGGCAGACCGATGTCCAACAACACGACGTCCGGTTGGTAATCGAGGGCCACTTGTACGGCGGTTGGGCCGTCGTGAGCGGTTCGCACATCGTGGCCTGATGCCTTTAGCAGCATCGAGAAGCTCAGCACGGTGTCGACGTTGTCATCGACGACTAGCACACGCAGTTGAGGGGCGAGGGGCGAGGGGTGAGGGGTGAGTGAAGAACCGGCGGCTAGCGCCTTGCCGCTCAGTTGCGTTTCGTCATTCATTACTGGCAGACGAATGATGAACTCGCTGCCTTGGCCCGGAGTGCTGTGAGCTTCGACCGTGCCTCCGTGCAGTTCCGTGAGACGTTGCACCAAGGCCAGTCCGATGCCAAGTCCGCCTTGTGAGCGGTCCAAGGATCGTTCGGCTTGAGTGAACAGGTCGAAGACGTGCGGGAGGAGTTCCGGGGAGATGCCGACGCCGGTGTCGCGCACGCGGATGACGCATTCGCCTCTGAGCGGCACGGCGCTAGCCGCCGGTGTCGTGGCGGCGACATTTCCAGGCGAATCACCGGCTGTTGGCTAATCACCGGCGGCTAGCGAATCACCGGCGGCTAGCGCCGTGCCGCTCACAAGCTCAACGGTCAGGCTGACGTGGCCCCCTTCTTCGGTGTATTTCGCGGCGTTGGTGAGCAGGTTGACCAGCACTTGTTCCAGGCGTGCGGCGTCGGCTTGCAGCCAGATTGGTTCTGGTGGCAGCGAGACGGTGAGTTCGTGCCGGCGTTGTTCGATCAACGGGCGGACGGTCTCGACCGCGCCTTCCACGATCGTGCTCACGACGACGGGGACTTTGCGAAGTTGAACTCGGCCGGTGGTGATGCGGGAGACTTCGAGCAGATCATCGACGAGATGTTGCAGGTGTCCCATTTGGCGTTGAATGATGCCGCGGGCTTGTTGCTGGATCAGGGTCTCGCTGCCTCGCTGGAGGCCGAGCAGTTGCACGGCGTTGGAGATGGGAGCGAGGGGGCTGCGCAGCTCATGACTGAGCATCGCCAGGAACTCGTCTTTGCGGCGGTGCAGGTCGGACAACTCGGCGGCTTGGTTCTTCGTCTGCTTCTCCAAGCGGCTGCGGTCGCTGATGTCCCGGATGTTGCACTGCGCGACGCTGCGGTGGTCCCATTGATAGACGTTGCTGACGAACTCGACCTCGACCGGCTGTTCGTTCTTGGATTTGAGCGGCAAGTGGTCGTAGCGGACATAGCCGTTCTGTTGCAGTTCTCGAAAGGCGGCTTCGTTGGCGGGTTGGTCGCGAAACAGGCCGATCTCCCACAGTTCCTTGCCGACGAACTCGGCCGGTTCGTAGCCCGACAGCTCGGTCATGAACGGGTTGGCTTCGAGGATTCTGCCGTTGTTGGCATCGAGAACGAGGACGCCGTCTTTGGCCGTTTCGAACAGCCGGCGGTACATGGATTCCGAGGCGTGCAGCTTCGCTTCCAATTGTTTGCGTTCGGTGATGTCGTGGGAGATTTTCGAGGCTCCGACAATCTGCCCCTGTTCGTTTTTGATGGGAGAAACCGCCAGAGAAATGTCGAACAGCGTGCCGTCTTTGCGTTGCCGCACACTTTCGTAATGCTCGACGACCTCTCCGCCGCGAATCCGGTCATGAATGGAACGTTCTTCGTCGGTTCGATCCGGCGGAATGAGGGTCATCACGGATTGGCCGATCGCTTCGTCCGCGGTGTAACCAAAGAGCCGTTCCGCACCCCGGTTCCAACTGGTGATGAGGCCGTTGAGGTCGATGCTGTGGATGGCATCTTCAGAAGACCTGACCACCGCGGCCAGATGCGACATCGTCGCTTCCGCTCGTTTGCGATCGGTGATGTCCTCGATGGCCAGCAGGATCCGTTCGGTCTTGCGTTGCGGGTCGAGGATGCGGCGCGCGTTGAGCAACATGACGCGGTGGCCCAGTTGCTCGAAGTCGTGCTCGACTTGGAACTCGTCGATGCTGGTGCTCTGCGGCAGGATTTTCTCCAGCAGTTCGCGGAGGCGCGGGATATCCCACTGGCGGTTGCCCAAGTCGTAGATAAACGTGCCGATGGTCTCGGCCGGCTCGACGCGGAACTCGCGGTAGAAGGCGCGATTGACGCTGACGATCCGCAGCTTGCTGTCGAGCACGAGCAGCGGATCGCGCATGGTCTCGACAATGTTCTCGGCGTAATCACGCTCGGCGACGACGGCTTGCTCGCTTTGCTTGAGCTCGTCGATCTCCAACAGCAACAGCACCGCGCCGTCGATCTTGTGGTCGAGCGTCGTGTAGGGCCGCACGCGCAGCGAGTGCCAGCGCCCGGCTTTGTCCAGAACTTCGCGCTCCTTCTCGCTCACGGTGGTGATGACTTCGGTACACAGCGTTTCCAGATCGAGCGGCGTTTTCGCGTCGTCCGCATGCACGAGGTTGTGCCGGATGTGGCTGATCGGCCGCCCCACGTCGGTGGCCAGCAGATCGAACTGCTTCTCCGCCTGCGGACTGAAGCGCCGGATGGTCAGGTCGCGACCGAGCAGCAGCACGATCAGCCGCGTCGAGTTCTGAAAATTGACCAGGTCGTTGTTGAGGATGTTGAGTTCGGAGTTCCGATGGGTCATCTCCTCGTTGACGGTGGACAGCTCTTCGTTGGACGACTCCAACTCTTCCTTAGACGTCTCCAGTTCCTCGTTGATGCTTTGCAGCTCTTCGTTGGCAGACTGGACTTCCTCGCTGGCGGCCTGGAGTTCCTCGTTGGCCGCCTCGTGCTGTTCCTGAATGGCTTGAAGATACTCGCGCGTTTCGGAGAGGTCGGTTTCCAGCTCGGTGATGAGGTTG
>JANNDA010000646.1:0-6758 GCA_031387195.1 Planctomyces sp.
AGGTCAAAGAAAAATGGGGCAAGCTGACCGACGACGATCTGACCACGATCGCGGGGAAGCGAGACCAACTCGCGGGCCTCATTCAGCAACGGTACGGCTATGCCAAAGAACAGGCGGAGAAGGAACTCGACGAGTTCACGCTGGCATTGAAACTGTGAGCCTGTCTGGCTCATTCAGGGAACTATCCACGGGATCCAGACCAACTTCCCAATTCGCGGAAGCGTCCGGATCCCAATCTTTCACACGAAGAGATGAAACATGAAGAGTTTATTCACAGGATTTGCGGTGATGACGCTGGCGGCCCTGATCGGCTGCAACCAAGGGACTCCGGGAGGGCCGGGGGCGACTGATACGAGTGGCAAGAAGCCAGCCTACGGGCAGGCTGACGACACGTTCAATCTGACCGCGCCGGAGATGTCGTCTTCCCTCTCGCAGGGCGAACAGGCGGAAGCCACGGTCGGCATCAAGCGGGCCAAGAACTTTGACGAAGACGTCACGCTCAAGTTCAACAATGTTCCCAAAGGTGTGACGATCGATCCCGCCAGTCCCGTGATCAAGCATGGCGACACGGATGTGAAGGTCACGCTTACGGCCGAGGAAGGAGCTGCTCTGGGCGACTTCAAGGTCAAGGTCACCGGACACCCGACCAAGGGTGGCGACGCCGAGATCGAGTTCAAGCTCACCGTTGCTGCGATGGATAGCTTTACTCTGAAAGCACCAAAATCGACCTCCCTTAAACGGGGTGAGACGCAAACCGTTTCAATCGTCATCAAACGAGACAAGAGCTTCGACCAGGATGTCACACTGACGTTCAGTAAGATGCCGACAGGCGTGACTCTCGAACCGGAAGCCCCCGTCATCAAGCACGGCGATACGGAAGCGCAGATCACGCTCACCAGCGCGGACGATGCCTCATTGGGGAAATTCGCCATCAAGGTGACCGGCCATTCCGAAAAGGGTGTCGACGCCGCAAACGAGTTCAAGCTCACCGTGGCCAAAGACTGAGCGGACGGAGTCGATCGCTCGAGCGTCTGAAGTTGGCGACCGAGCCTCGATTTCAACCGTTGGTTGTCAGGTTCCGAACGCAATCTCTTTTTTTAAGAAGTCATGGCGATGAACTGGAATCAAATTCAAGGCAACTGGAAGCAATTCAGCGGCAAAGTCCAAGACAAATGAGGCAAGTTGACTGACGACGAAGTAACCACGATCGCCGGGCAGCGCGAACAACTGATCGACTACTTCCAGCAAAGGTACGGCTACGAAAAGGGACAGGCGGAGAAGGAACTCGACGAGTTCGCGAGGCAATTGAAGACTCATGCCGCCGCATTGGTAAAGAGTCAGTCTTCGTAGGTCCGACTGGCGACAGTTTACGACTTTTTTCGACACGAGTCACAGATACGAACAACCAGAACAACGTGAAGTCGCCCGGTGCTCTGACGGCAACTTCTCGGTATTTAAATAACGGAGAATCCCATGAAACTAGAAACGATGCACGACTTGTATGTGTCTGAACTGGAGTCTCTCCACGATGCCGAGCACCAGTTAATCAAGGTGCTGCCAAAGATGGCGAAAGCTGCATCGAACCCAGACTTGGCAAAAGCGTTCATCGAGCATTGTGACGAGACGAAAGACCATATCGATCGTTTGGATGAGATTTTCGAGAGGCTTGGTACTAGCCCAAACGGGAAGAAATGCAGGTCCATGACGGTACTGATTGAAGAGGGCAAGGATGTCATGGCAATGGATGCCGATCCGGCGGTGATGGATGCCGCGCTGATTATGGCGGTGCAGCGAATCGAACACTACGAAATGACTGGGTATGGATGCGTCAGAACATTCGCGCGACTGCTCGGCTACGAAGAGACGTCGGACCTGTTGCAAGAAACGCTCGATGAGGAAGCAGAGGCCGACAGGAAACTCTCCAAGCTGGCCGAGACAGATGTTAACATCAAGGCCGTCTCTCAGATGGCTTTCGTTTAAGACATTGATGAGTTCAGGACAAGCACAAACCGCCGTACAGGAGCATCTCAATGATTGAAACCACTTATGGACACCATGAAGTAAAATGCGTTACCCGTGAAGACTTAGTGGCACTCCTCAACGAGGATCTCGCTGGCGAGTATCAGGCGATTATTTCTTATGTGATTTATTCGCAGGTCATCAAAGGCGCGCAATATATGAACATTGCAGCCGAACTCGAAAAGCACGCGGCGGAAGAGCTCTCACACGCCCTGATCATTGCCGGACAGATTGACTATCTGGGTGGGATGCCGCTGGCGGTCCCCAAGCCCGTACAGACCTCGGCCAAGGCGGAGGACATGCTGCGGTTTGATCTGGAGAGCGAGAATCAGACGATCGTTCGCTATCGGCAGCGAGTTCGTCAGTGCGAAGCCTTGGGCGAGTACGCCATTGCCGAACAGATTCGGAACATCCTCGTTCAGGAGCAAGATCACCAGATCGCTCTGGCAACGGCTCTGGGGGTCGAGGTTCCGAATGTCGCACAACTCGAAGATGTCTCGTCGCTCAATTGCTGCGAGATCAACAAAAACTCGTCTCTGGCGATCCAGAGTCAGCTTCTTGTGGAAGCCGACGCAGCGGATCGAAACGTCTCACTGAAAGGTGTTGAAGATGAAACGCATGATTGCGGCAACCCTGATTGCCAGTCTGGTCTCAATCGGTCTAACCGGGTGTTCCGAGGCGACCAAGTCGTCGAGCAAACGCGAAGTGAAAATCAATACGCCTAGCGGAACGACGACGATTACTACCGAAACTGAAGTCAAGAAGACCGGTGACAATCCACCGGCTGCCACACCTTGAAAATCAAGGTTGGTACTACCACAAGCGAGACACTCTCTCTCGCCAGATTGTTTCAAAGAGTGTCGAACGGCTCGAAGCTGATTCAGCCACACGTCTGCACGGATCACTCAATCCTCTGATCGAACAAGGCAGAAGAGGACGGACGAATGTTGCCTCTGTTGAATGGTCCGAGCATTTCGCAAGGAAAGGGATTCTATGAGTTCAGTCATTGATGAGAAAAATATCTCGACCATCATTGAAGAGAAGTGGCTGGCCCCTCAAGACGCAGCCATGCCCAAGCAGAAGTCCTCCCCGAAAACGTTCGAGGGCAGAATTGTCAGCATGACTGGCGACAAGCTGGTGATGTCGAGCAAGGAAGGGACTGAGTACACCCACACGTTGGCGAAGGATGCCAAGCTCACCTGTGATGGAACAGTCTGCAATGCCGAGACTCTGAAACCCGGTCATAAGATCCGTGTGACCACGCAAAAGGACGACCGACATGTGGTGAGCGGCATCGAATCGCTCAACAAGAATGCCGATTTCGCGGAGTGTGGTTCGAGGTGCAGTTGAAGATATCCGTCGCCAAGTGACGGCTTTGCTGAATCGCCAGGTTTTGTCAGCACGTTATCAGTGCGCTCCCTTGGGAGATCGAGGTGTGGCTCCTCAACGGATTACCAACCTCATCACAGTCACTGACATAACAGCCTGACAAGGTAATCCCTCGCGTGGATGCTTCGGAAAGTGTGCCGGGCGTATCGAACTCTGAACGAGTTGACGGTCCTGCGGCACTTGGGAATGGACCCGACGAATCACTGGCTCGAAACGGCCGGTGGAGCACGGAGGCATGTTGCTTTTGTGAACGGTCCACGAGTTTTTGCAATGAAAGCGGAATGATGATGATTTACCGAATGTTCTCACTGGGTGCGATGGCTTTGGCTCTCTTCGTTGTGGGCGCGCCTGCGTTCGCGGCCAAGGATGCGGAAGAAGCGACGCATGACGGCAAGGTGGTCAGCGTCACGAGCAGCAAGCTGGTGATGACGAACCAGGGCAGCAAGGACGGCAAAGAGCATACTCACACGCTGGCGACCGAAGTCAAAGTGACCCTCGACGGGAAATCCTGCAAAGCGGAAGACCTCAAGGCTGGTACAAAAATCCGAGTGACCACGAAAACGGGCGAGCCAAAGGTCGCGACGCAGATCGAAGCGATCGACAAAAACGAAACGTTTGCAAACACGCATGACGGCAGCGTCGTCAGTATCACGAGCAGCAAGCTGGTGATGACCAACAAGGACGGCAAGGAACACTCACACTCGGTCTCGAAAGACACCAAGGTGACCTGCGACGGAAAAGTCTGCAAGACGAGTGACCTGAAGGCCGGAATGAAGATCCGAGTCACCACGAAGAAGTCTGACGAAGGCGTGGCGATCGCAATCGAAGCGATTGACAAGGACGGCGAGTTCGCTCAGCGCAGCTAAATACCAATGCGTCATTGACGCTCTTGCTGAAGCACCGGGTTCTGGCCTTTGACCAGTCCCCGGTTGGCTTCACCAGGAAACTGATCGTTCAACTCTCGAAAGGACGCAGATCATGAATTCACGACACGCTTTCCAAGGCTGCCTGGTCGCCGCAATGGTGACACTTGGCGCTAACTTTGGCTTGGACAATGCGACTGCGGAGCAACGGGACCGGCCTGATGTTGACGAAGGCGTGCAAGTGCTGACTCGCGGGCCGGTGCATGAGGGCTTTGCGGAAACCGTCACGTTCGATCCGCAGCCAGGCATCGTGGTGCCGAAATCGCCGCCAGACTCCATCGAAGAACTGCCACCAGAACAGCGGCCGGATGGAGCCAACGTCACCTGGATTCCCGGCTACTGGGCCTGGGATGACGAGCGAGATAACTTCCTGTGGGTCAGCGGCATTTGGCGTGATCTGCCGCCGGGTCGCCAATGGGTGCCGGGGTACTGGGCGGAGTTAGCGCCAGGCTCGCAGTGGATTTCTGGCTATTGGGCCGATGCCACACTGACCGAAGTCCGATACCTGCCGGAGCCGCCGGACACCATCGAAGTCGGACCCAACATTGCCGCGCCATCAGCGGACTACAACTGGATGCCGGGTTGCTGGCTCTGGCATCAGGATCGCTACGCTTGGCGTCCAGGTTATTGGGCACAAGTGCAACCGGATTGGGATTGGGTTCCTGCACATTACGTCTGGTCACCGCGCGGCTATGTCTTCGTGGATGGCTACTATGATTACTCGGTCGCCCGCCGTGGCGTCCTGTTTGCGCCGGTGTATCTCGATGCGAGCATCTACTCGCGACGAGGTTATTCTTACTCGCCCTCGACGGTGATCGACTTGGGTCTGTTCACCGTGCATCTCTTCTCGCGGCCGCGTTATCACCACTACTACTTCGGTGATTACTACGCCGCGAACTACAACGACGCTGGGTACTACCCGTGGTTCTCCTACGGCTCCAGTGGTCACGGCTACGATCCATTTTACGCTCGTCAACGCTGGCACCATCGGCAAGACCGAGACTGGCACCACCGCGTCGAAACGGACTTCGGCCACCGCCGCGACCACGAAGACGCGCGGCCGCCGCGCACACTGGCGGCGCAGATGGCGCTCAACACGAGTGCCGTGAAATCCACCGACAAGAGCCTCGCAGTGGCCATGTCGCTCGAACAATTGGCGAAGCGCCAAGACAGTCCGCAGCGATTCCAGGCCATCGACAAGGACGAGCGTCAAAAGCAGGGACAGCGCGGGCAAGAGATCCGGACCTTCCGCCAGGAACGACAAAAACTCGAAGCCAAACCGGCGGTGGCATCCGCCACTGATCCTGCGAAACCCTCCGAGCCGGTGAAGGTGAAACTTCCCACATCGCCGATTGTGGCGAAGGCCAGCGAGACGCAAGGAAAAGACCTGGTGCCTCCGAAGACACCGGATGCTCCCAAGCTCGATCTCAAGGTCGAGCCTAAGCCGCGAATCGCTCGCGAGTCCAAAGGAACTCCCAAGGTGACGAAGGTCGCGCCGGCGCTTCCCAAAGTTGAAACAAAACCGGCAGCAACTCCGAAGCCCGCATCGAAAGACACGCCTGGCGTTGAGCCGAAGTCGGCAACACCCAAGGTCGAATCGAAGCCAATTCCGAAAGCGGAGCCGAGGCCTGGGCAACCAAAGCCAGCTCCAACGGCCGAACCGAAGCCAGTACCAAGAACTGAACCGAAGCCTGCGCCGAAAGCTGAACCGAAGCCGGAACCGCCCAAGAATGAACCCAAAGACAAGCCCAAGGACAAGGACAAACCCAAAAAGTAAACGGCACCGTATCAGCAGCATCGACCCACGGCGATTTTCCAATTTCCAATTTCATAGACGACAAGGAATCTCAAATCATGTCCAACACAAATAGTGCTGTCGCTGTCTTTCATTCTCACGAGACGGCAGAAGAGGCGATCCGCGACCTCCAAAAACGCGGCTTCGACATGCAGCGTCTGTCGATTGTCGGCAAGGATTATCACACCGAAGAGCATGTCGTTGGCTATTACAACATCGGTGACCGCATGAAGAGTTGGGGACAGAACGGGGCGTTCTGGGGAGCACTCTGGGGGACGCTGTTCGGTTCGGCGTTCTTCGTGCTACCTGGCCTTGGTCCGGTCCTCATGGCCGGTCCGCTCGTGGCCGTGATCGTCTCCGCGCTGGAAGGGGCCGCCGTGCTAGGCGGGATCAGTGCTCTGGGTGGCGCACTCGCCAGTATCGGCATCCCGGAAAACAGCGTCGTGCAATACGAGGCCGAATTGAAGGTCGGCAAATTCCTGGTAATCGTCCACGGAACTCACGAGGAAGTGGAACGTGCCAAGCTCCACCTGGATGCCACGGCATCGATGGTCACGACACTTCATACCGTACCGGCCTCCGTTTCCGCGTAGTCACGTCGCTCCGAGGTTGTGAATTTTTCGTGGGATAGG
>JANNDA010000652.1:0-9869 GCA_031387195.1 Planctomyces sp.
TCCCCATCGCCGCGCCTTCGGCGTCGGAGTGATGTCCATACCAAGCAAAATCCATACGCGGGGTTTAGCGACTCTGGGTGAATAGCGCAATTCTGTTCTCTATGCTATTTTCTAAGGGTGCGGAAAATGGGTTTAACCGCAACGCCATCGGCGTGCGCGGGAGTCGAGTGATGTTAGCGCCCACCCCCATGGCGTAGGGGTTAAACATCCCCCCCAGACTTGAATAGAGTCAGGTAAACCTTTCCGGTGGTGCCGGTTGTTTTAAGGAATGAGATTGATGCCCACACACCGCATCCAACTGAAAGGCCCGTGGGACGTGCGGCGTCTGGATCAGGACAAACCACCGACGCGCGTCTTCATGCCCGCGTCGTGGGTTGCGATCTTCGGCGAGGAATCGGGGCGAGCTGAGTTCCGCCGGAAGTTCAATCAACCGACAAATCTCGAATCTCACGAGCAGGTTTGGGTCGTTTTCGATGGCGTCGGAGGGGAGGGGTTGTTCCGAATCAACGGCCAGATTATCGGCCCGATTTCTGCGCCTACCGCTGAATTTGAAATCACACGACAGCTCTCGCTGCACAACGAATTGATTGTCGAATTGGCGGTGTTTGTTGACAGAGCGTCTGACCCACAAAGCGGTTTGTGGGGACTGGTTGCTCTGGAAATCCGCTCCGAGGCATGACGACGCGAGCGAGCCCTGACCGTTTCAGATCGCACAGCCGGTTAGGTCCGAGTTCCGGTTGAGCCCCCCTTCCCTTCCGGTCGATTCAAGAGCACGTTGATTGTTGCTCCGTCGTCGCAGTGAGTCGCTCGTGAACTCGGAACGTAACCTCTTTGTGTCGCTGGCTTGTGTGCTGCTCGGCTTCGGCGTGCTGATGGTCTATAGCGCCAGCATCACGTCGCGTCCGACGGAGTTTGAGCAGATTTATCTGTCACGGCACCTGATTCATCTCGTCGTGGGTGTGCTCGCCGGGAGTTTGTGCTCGATCGTGCCCTCGCGATTCTGGCGACAAGCGGCTCCGTGGTTTTTTATCGGCACGCTCGGATTTGTCGTGTTGGTGTTGGTTCCCGGAGTAGGAACTCGTGTCAACGGAGCCCAGCGTTGGCTGCGTTTGGGTCCGCTGCAAATGCAGCCGTCGGAGTTGGCAAAGATCACGTTGCCTTTACTGTTGGGAGCAATGGTGGTGAAGCGACAGACGGAGCTACGTCGTTGGTTCGCCGGAACGATCCCGTTCATCCTGCCGATCGCGGTGGTGATGCCTCTGGTGCTCAAACAGCCTGATCTGGGGACGGCCGTATTTCTGGCAATGTCGAGCGGCTTGTTGTTGTTCTTGGCTGGCTGGCCGATTCGCAACTTCGCCCTCGGTCTGATTCCGGCAGCGGGTGTCGCCTTGACGCTCAAGCCGTATCAGTGGCAACGCATCACCGATTTCATGGCGACATGGACCGACATCGAACGCGCGAGTTATCACGTCAAACAATCGTTGCTGTCGATGGGCTCCGGCGGCTTGATGGGAGTCGGCTTGGGCAAAGGCTGGCTAAAGCTGAGCTTCTTGCCCGAGGCAAACACGGACTTCGTCATCGCCGTAGTCGGTGAAGAATTGGGGCTCGTCGGTTCGTTGGGTTTGATCCTGCTCTGGGCGGGTTTTTTCATCACGGGCTTAGAACTCTTCCGCAAACATGACCGACGGAGCTTTGAGTTTCTGGTCGGCGTCACGCTGCTGAGCCAGATGGTCCTGCAAGCCGCGATCAACGTGGCCGTCGTCACGTCGATGCTCCCGACAAAAGGGATTTCGCATCCGTTGATCAGCTACGGCGGCAGCAACCTGGTGATCAACTTGGTCGCGATCGGGATTGTGGTGAGCTTGTCGAAATCACCGACGTTGGTTGAAGACGTTTCCTCGCCGGAGAGGTTTATCGAGCACCGTCACGCGCCACACATCACTCAGTTGGCTTCGCTCAACAAGACGTAGCACAGGCGGCTCGCCTGTGAATTCACTCGCCTGTGATTTCAACGACGAGCACACAGGCGATCCGCCCGTGCTACGTCTTGAAGCCGCATCAGTCATTCTCTTCCTTCCAGCTCAGCAGCCGATCTCGGAACGACTCCACTTGAAAGGCACGGACAACAGCTTCGGCGGTGGCGCGGTTCGTAGCCAGCGGAATGGAGTGGACGTCGCAGACACGCATCAGCGCGGAAACGTCAGGCTCATGCGGCTGCGCGGTCAGCGGATCGCGAAAGAACAACACCGCTTGAACAAGTCCTTCTGCCACTCGCCCGCCGATGATCAAGTCGCCGCCGAACGGGCCGTGAGTCACTCGCTCAATCGTGAGTCCGAGTTGTTCTGACAACAGCTTGCCGGTGTTGCCTGTCGCCACCAACTGCTGTTGGCGAAAGAAGTCCACGTGAGCGCGGACAAACTCCAGCATGTCGGCCTTCTTCTGGTCGTGAGCAATGAGCGCGATCATTCGACAGTCCTCAAAAAAGAGACAGGAAAATTTGAGACAAGAAAATGAAACGCTGGCCGTCGTTCGGTTTCCCCATATTCCTGTCTCAAATTTTCCTGTCGAAGCTTTGTGGTCGTCTTGCCATTCTGACCTGCGACGAAATCAAGTGAGAGTTTCATCCATCCGGATTCTTCCGAGGCTGTGCGAATTTGATCTTTTCCAGATACCGGATCACAGTCTTGCCATCTTTGCCCAGGCGGCCGGAGCAAGCTCCGATCGTTTTAACCACGTTCTCGAAATGCAGGTTGTAGTCAGCGTCAATTTCGACTTCGAGTTCCTGCACGCGAGCGGCTCCGGGCTGCCCGATGAGTTGCAGGATCTCGTCATTCAGCCGTTGAAAGCAGAGGGCGTCATTGCCCAGGCTGCGTTCCCCCAAGCGGACGTTGGCCAAGTCGCCGTTGGCATTCGCGATCAATCGGACCTTGATATCCGGAAAGAGTTGATCGACAACCGCCGCGCCCATCCCGGTGGGAGGCATGTTGATATTAAAATCACCTTCAGGCGACGAGATTCTTAGCGTCATCATGAAGAACGTCAGCAGTTGAAACGTGACATCGATCATCGGCGTCGTCTGCTGCTGCAAATTGGCAGGTTCTTGTTGTTTGATCTTCACGCCGTCGTTCCTAGTAACTGCGACCTCACCGAGCTTGTCTCGGTGGCTCGCGGGCTTTTGCACTACGCGATGAAACGATTTGAAAAAAATGTCCGTAGTACAGAAGCCCTGATCCACCGAGGCAAGCTCGGTGGGGTTTGACTCTGGCTGATTGTCATTCCGCCGTCTGCTTGGCCTTCAAGGCAAATTTCTCGAACTTCGCCTCTTGGGACATTTGGATGAACTCCTGGACTTGGCCGGACGGAACATCGGCGTCCGCACGAATGACGACGGTGACGTCCGTCAGTTTGATCTCCTTCACTTGATAGAGATGAGCCTCTTGTTTGAGTCGATTGCGGAACTCCGGAATACGCAATTCCTCGCCGGGGACAAACACGAACGGCTGCTGGTCGGTTTTGCTGCCGTCTTTGCTTCGCCGATAGCCGATGTTGATCACCAACTCATGAGCAAGTTTGACTTCCGGCGGCTTGGCCAGCGCATCGGCCGCGAGCCGCACTCGTTCGTCCGCCTGAGTCTGCTCGAAGTTCGTCACCATCATGAAGAACGCGATCAGTTGGAACGTGACATCCATCATCGGAGTCATGTCCATTTCCGCCGAAGCCATCGGATGCGATTTGAACTTCATGAATGGAACTCTCGGGATGATTTCGGCGAGCGGTGTGGCGTCAGCCCAATGGCACTGACTTTAGTAGCGGTACGGCGCGAGCCGTCCGGTTGAAGCGAGATCAAACTCGACACAACCGGGCGGCTCGCGCCGCTTAGTCGCCTGTTTCACGATTTACGACACTGGAGTGGATACCGTCGGCGGCGTATTTGTCGTCCGCGGTGGCAGCCGATTGATCAAGTCTTCGCTCACCAGGCCGGCGTCAAACATCAATCGCACGACCCGATTTCGCAGCAAGCTGTAGGCGATCATTGCCGGGATCGCGACGATCAGTCCTTCCAGCGTCGTGACCAGGGCGAGCTGAATTCCTTCCGCCAATTCGGAAGGCTTTGGTGTCGTGTTTGAATTCGCGATTTCCTCGAACGCTTGAACCATGCCCTGCACCGTTCCCAGTAGACCAAACATCGGAGCCGTGGTAGCGATCAGCGCAAGATAGTTGAGGCGATGCTCCAGCATCATGTTCTCGTCTTCGCCCAGTTCGCTCATCGCTTTCATCACTGCGTCGGGGCCGCGCTGAAACTTGGACATCCCGATGGCCAACAATCGAGCCAGCAACGACTCGTCGCTCTTCGCCAGATTGAAAGCTCCCTGGTAATCCTGAGCGTTCAGCTTCGACTCGAAGCCCGTGATGAATTCTGGCGGCAAGAAATTTTGACGTCGAATTTGCAGCACGCACATGATGATCAGCGCCACCATGATGAAGGATTCGACGAAGATGCACCCGCCAAATGGTCCCGACGCGGAGATCAGCCATTCGAGAAACGATTTTTGTCCCGGCAAATCACCGCCCGCACCCTCTGCGGGAGCGGCTGGGGCAATCTCGACCGGCCTCGCGGCTGGCTCTGCAGGTGTTTCTAAAGGTATCGCGTTATCGACAGGCATCGACACTTTTGATTCGGCATCCTGGAACGCAACGGCCATCGAGTCGCTAGTAAAACAAATCACCGCTAACGTAACGATCACAACACGCAAGCTCAGCCGCATGAAATGAGCTCGGAACTTTGTTCGCCGATCCGGCAGCATCACGATCTCCTCGATAGTTTCAGGCCGCTGACTTTACGTAGCCATCACGCTCCGCGTGATGAGCCGGACGCTTCACTGGGCGTTGGTAAGCACTCGGCTCGTCACGCGGAGCGTGACGGCTACGTACTTGATGCCCATCATCTCAATCACTTGTCTGATTTTTCCGCAGGCTTCTCTTCGGCCGCGGCGCTCGGTGCATCGCCCAGCTTTTTAACCCATTCGCTATTGGGGAAATTCGCGATCAAATCATCGCGAGCTTCCGCAGCGCGGTCGGGTTGGCCAATCGCGCCAGAAATCTTCACGAGGTTGTAAAGCGCCTCGGCATGAGCGGACTTCTCTTTGGGGAAGAGCACCGGCACATGCAGGTAGGCGATCGCAGCCTCTTTCAGTTTTTGTTGAGCCTGCAAACAGTCCCCTTGCAGCACGTAGGCTTCCGACATCGCACGAGCTTCGTCCACCGAAGTCGTCTTGATGACCTCTTCGATTAGCTTGAGCGCTTCATCAAACTTCATTTGCTTGACGAGGCAGGCCCCTTTACCAACTTGAGCTTCTGCGAGGCGGGCTTTTTCTGAATCGGTCTCGGCCTTGCTGAAGGCCGAATCACCGAAGGTCTTCTCTGCGCCGGGGATGTCGTTCTGCTTGAGTTGCATCCGACCGACCGCGATCTTGGATGCCATCTTGAAATCGTTCCAAGGGGCTTTCCCCAACGCTTCGTAGGCGGCTTGCGCTTTGGCGTAATCTCCCTTGGCCGAGTAGAGCTGGCCGAGATAACTCATCGCCTCGAAGTGGGCAAAATGCTCGGCCTTTGAGAACGTCTCCAATTTCTTCACCGCCTCGTCGAGCTTGCTGGCGTCGGTATCGAGCGCCTGTTTGGCGATCGTGCGGGCGATCAAGAATTCGAGATGCGTTTTCAATTTGCCGCTGGCGTCTTTATGCACCTCAATGTAAGTCTCCAAAGCCTGCTCCAGATTCCCACGGTCTTCGCTGCCGCGCGCGATACCGAGCTTGGCGGGTTCGCCATCCCACTTGATGCTGGCGATGTCGTTTGCCGGGATTTTATCTGGCTCACCGGTGCGTGGTTTGACCGTGATATCCGTTTTCGTGATCGCGCCAATTTCACCTTGCACCTGTTTGGTGGTGCTCTTTCTGGTGACGACATCGACCGCCCAGAGCGGACCAACAGTGAAGGCGACTAACCCGAAGGCACTAGCAACAAACAGCAGTTTTTGAGTCATGATTGTTTTCCTGGTACTGCAAACGATTGAGTTCACTGCGGATTTCCTTTGGGACGTGCCGGTTTTCCAGCAACAGACTTCTTGACTGGTTTGCGCGGCGCGGCGAATTCCGGCATTTCAAAGACCGGCCCAGCGGCAGGCTCACCATCGCCTGCGAACAACGGCACGTCGCCAGATTCTGGTGTGTGCAGGACAGACAACGAACGAGGCTTCTTGTTGATCAGCAACCAGGCCGCGAATCCGCCACCACTGACAACAATCAGGCCGAAGACGATGAGGCCCAATGGCGAACTCTCTTCTGTTTTCTTGGCAGCAACTCGCTCCTCTTTTTTTTTCGGATTGGCTTTGTCTGTCGCCGTTGCGCCTGCGACATCATCAGCCATCGGCTTCTTGGTGGTTGCCGAGGCGACCACGATTTCTTTTGGTCGTTCGAGCGGACTCGGAGCCTGTCCGAGGTCCGCTTGAATTTGACGATAGAGCCGATCGAACTTTTTCCACCAGTCGTTCGGAAAGTCCCCGGTGATTTGCACCAAGGTCTGAATCACCTGCTTCGCCGTTTCGAGCTCCGCTTGTTTTTTCGATGTTGAGGCCTGCGCGAGTCCCAGCTTTTGGCGACACAGTGACGTGTTGTACCAAGCCTCGAAGAGCTTATCGCCGTAGCGTTCTTTCGATTCCGGACGACCGTCCGAGACGAGGCGTTGCAGTCTCATGCTCAGATCGTTCCAGCCCCAAACGCGAGCCTTGTCGCCGATCATGCCGCCTTGCAAAGCCTTCTTCAAAAAGTCGGTCTTGCCAGAAATGCCTTGATCGTGCCAAACGTAGGCCGCTTCAAATTGCACATCGGTCGCTCGGGGCCGCTCGACAAGCAAGCTCTTGAGCGAGCTTTCGGCCCCTTTGAAATCTCCCTGCCGACGCTTGCAGTTCACCAACCGCAGTCGAATGCCAGACAGGCGGTCTTTGTTCGCGAACGCCTGCTCTTGCTTGGCACGTTCGAGAATCGACTGATACGTCGCCGCCGCTCGCTCGAAGTATTGCCCCGAATCTTTCGCGTTGTCGCCAGTCGATTGAGCGAGTCCGTAATAAGTTTCCGCGATCCACGTCATCGACGAGAAGTTTTGGTCCGGCCGTTGATACATGGCGTCCAAGAACTCCTCGAAAGAACGCCGAACTTCGTCAAAACGCTGCTTGTTGCCCGCCCCTTTCAGCCGTCCGAGTTCTTTTTCCAGTTCACGCCCGAGTTGCACGTAAACGGCGGTGATCGCGTCCGCTCCGCCGCTGTGCTCAGCCAACTGTTCCAACTGGGCCATGACTTCGCGAGCGGCGTCTAATTGCTGCAAGCCAACGCGGCCGCGAAGTTGCAACTGAAACACGTGCGACGCGAACCGCGCACTGCGCACGTTCGGATGAGTCGGGCGTCGCTTCTCGTCACTGACCGCAATCGCAGCGAGCACCGAGTGCGGCGGCTTCTGAATGAGGTCAATCGCAGGCTCGTATTCACCGGCCGTCAACAGAATTTCGGCCAACGAGGTTTTGGCGACGGTCAATTCGTCCGGCGTCTTGCCTTGTTCGGGAATCTTCCTTTGTGTTCGTTCGATTCCGAGCTTCAGTGACTTCTCCGCGTCCATCCGCCACTTCGTGAGTTCTTCAGGCGACGCGCGTTGCGTGGCGTCTTCGATTAACGCGGCGGTCAAATACTGTTGCCACAAAGCGTGCCCCGCTGCGCACTGCGCTTCGGGAAAAATCTCCGCCGTATCAGGGACTTTGCGATACCACTCGGCCGCCGTGAGTGGTTGTTCCATTTGACCGAACGTCCGTCCGACGAGCATCCGTGTTTCATTGGCCTTCGTGTGTGACGGCCATTTACCGGTGATGAAATTCGCCAAGCGAACCATCATCGCGGTATCGACTTCGCGTAGCACTTTCACTTCGTTCGGCGTTTGATTGAAGCCTTTGATATAGGCCGCGACACCGAGGTACGCCGCGTCGAGCGCGGTCTGCTCATCGAGCTTGTCCTTCGTTGCACCGAATGCGACCGCTTCCGCTGCAATCGCCGACTCGTATGGCCGATCGGCGAGGTAATAGCCGTAAGCCAGAAAGTACCGAGTTTGATTCACCTCGGCTCGCGGCGCTCCGCGATCGGCGAAATTCAACGCCATTCGCAGCAGGCGAATTTGCTCCTTGAGCAGTTGCTGAAAATCAGCACGCAACTTCTCAACTTCGTCACGCGGTCGCTTGTCGTTGCTCGCCGCGTCAAGCAGCGTTTTCTTCTCGTTGACACGCTTCATCAGATCCCGGCCCAGCACGAGCGCCGAGTCAAAATCCTTCGGATCGCCAGTGCCATCCTTGCCACGTTGTCGCAAATTCAAATCGCGGATGCGTTGCTGCGCCAGATCGCGATACGGTCCGGACCACTTGCTGAGTTGCGTGAGATGCGTGACCGCCTGCCGCAAGAGTTTGTCCTTCTCGGCGGGAGTCACTTCGGAACTGTCCGCGAGTTTTTCCTGAGCGACGACCAACTCCCAGCGAATTCCCTGCCCTGCTTGGCTGCGTTGCTCGATCGGCTTCGCGGTCTTGATCCAGTCATCCGCTTCGGCAATTGCGTTCGCATATTCGCGGCGCTGATCGTGATTCAAACAGATCAAACGAAAGTGCCGCACTTGATCCTGCAACGGCTTCAAACCGTCTGCCGGATGACCCAGTAATTCTGCATAAATACCGAGCGCTCGTTGCGGGTCATCCATTTCTTCGTAGCACTTCGCTTCCCACATTTGAGCGTGTAAGCCGCCAACGGTCGCGCGGTACTTGACCCAGACATCGCGAAACATCTCCAGCGACTTCTTCAAATGGAAGCCGTGGTTCGTGGAGTTCCGGTCATACGTCTGAGCCTCCTCAAATTGGCATAACGCCAGATCCAACTGCGCCCGCATGTAGGCGACTTCCGCTTTGCCGCGAGCCTCATGCTTGGTGGGATCAACGGCTTTGTCGATGAATTTCGGAAACGCTTCCCACGCCAACTTGTAGCCGTCGTGAGCCTTCTGGAAGACTTCGTGCGCTTTGCTGACTTGCTCTCGCGCTCGATCCTGGAAATCGGTGCGGCCATCTTTGTTCGAGGGCAACTTGGATTGCAGAATATCAACCCGCGCCTTGCTCAACAGAATGTTGGCTCGCGTGCTGTTGGCGGTTGCCGCGAGCGGATGTTGCGGGCTTTCTTTGGTGAACTGTTCCAAGAAGCCGAGGGCTTGATCGAGCTGCCGCTGCTGCGTTTCCGGGCTGACCGTGTGCCGCGCGGACTCGTTGAGCGTCATCGCTCGTTCGTAAGGAATCAGGGCTCGCAGGTCTGACGAGAGGTCAGTTCGATCCTGTAGCTGGTCCAAGTACAGCATGGCCCAATCGAAGTACTGGCGCGACCGAAGGCCATCAAGAAACTCCCGCATCGGCTCCGCCGCACGACTGGTTGCAGTCGGACTCAGTGCGAGTCCGAAGCAAATCAGCATCACCAACAGCCCACGCATCCTCATGGCATCTCATTCCTTGCTGCCGTGACTCGTCGAACGTTCTCGTTCACAAACCGCGTCGGACGAAGATTAGGCACGCTGGTCGCTGTTCGCAAGAAACGCTCAACGGCTCCGTGAACGGTCGGGTGCGCACAAAGTGTGTCGCGTGCCCTGCGCCGTTCTCCTTCAAACGGAACACGAAGTTCGCCTACACTCCCGGCGCGAACACAAAAGTAACCCGAAGCGTCAGCGCGGGCGGACGCGACACAACAATAAGAACACAGAGTTAATTTGTCGCACCCCCCCACCCAGAACCTAAGGGTTAGATTTTTGTT
>JANNDA010000696.1:0-1508 GCA_031387195.1 Planctomyces sp.
CGCTCCGGTCCCGTTCGCCAAATTACTGGCTCGCGTCGCGTAATTGTTCGCGGAGGTCCATTCCGAACGGAGCAGCGACAATGCCGAGGCATCGCTGTCGAAACTCGTGAAGGCCGCGATCAGCACATCGTCGTCGTTGCCTGCATTGAGGTCGTCGGCTCCTCGGCCACCGATGAGGATGTCGCGACCCGCGTCGCCGAACAGTCGATCGTTGCCGTCACCGCCAACCAGCACGTCGTTCCCCTTGCCGCCCATCAGCAGATCGTCGCCAACTCCACCGTCCAGCAAATCGTTGCCGTCTCCACCATTCAGGTTGTCATTTCCCTCTTCACCGTAAATGGTGACGGGCAGGCTGAACGTCCCCCCCGCACCACCCCCGATGACGGCGTGGTCATCACCGCCGCAGAGAGACATCACAACGCTGCTGACGCTGGCGGCGTTGAAGTTGAACTGCTGGTTGACGCTGCCGCCGCGGTCCTGATTCAAGTGCAAGTTGACTTTGATCACGTTCGGGCCGGCTCCATGCACGACCACTTGATCGCGGCCATCCGTGCCGATGATCAGCAACTGGCCGCTCGGCAACAGCCGAACTCCGGCGATGACCGTGTCTGTCGTGGCCGAAGTCGCGCCACCAGCGTTGTCGGCTAGCGTCACGGTGATCGTGAAGTAGCCGCCGGTGACGTAGGCATGAGTCCCCGTCACCGTCCCCGATCCGCTCGATTCGGTGATCGTGCCGAGGCTCGTCGTGCCATCTCCCCAGTTGATGATCGCCGTGTGAGTGTCTCCGGCGTTGGCGTCGGTAAACGTGGCCGTAAGTGTGACGGGATCGCCGTACTGCACCTCGCCGCAATCGGGGGAACTGTTGCTGATCGTCAAGATGACCGGAGGCACATTGGTCCCCCCGTTGTCGATGACCGTGATCGTTGTCGAGTAGTCGGTCGCACCGCCGTCCTTGTCGATGATCCGGCCGCGAATGACGTGCGAGCCGGCTCCCACCAAGAAGCTGGCCGGAACCGTTGCCGAGGCAATCGTTCCGGAGCCAGCATAGGTTCCGTTGCCGCTGTCGAACGTCCCGTTGTTGTCAAAGTCGTAGGCGTAGTGGAACCCGGCAGACGTATCGACGCTGGAAGCATCCGCTTGGCCAGCGAAGCTGACGCTGCCGTTCGAGCCGACATTGACCGAGCCGCCGTTCGACAGCGTCGCCGTGGGAGCCACGTTATTCACGCCAAGCGTGAACGTCGTGGTTGTCGCCGCGCCGTCGCTGTCGGTCGCCGTGATCGTCACTGTCTGACCTTGAGCCGGTCCATCGTTCGTGCCGAACGACCAACTCCAAGTTCCGCTGCCCGTCGTGATCGTCCCGATTGAAGCCGTGACCGTGACGACATCAAGCCCCGGATCGCTGAACGTCCCAGTGTTCGTCACCGTCTGACCCTCGTTGACCGTTCTCGTCGCATTGTTCGCGGCCACGCTGGGAGCGACGTTGTTGACGATCAGATTGAACGTCGTCG
>JANNDA010000676.1:0-2298 GCA_031387195.1 Planctomyces sp.
GCCACCGACTTGGCCTCCCTCATGACCCTCAAGTTCCAACGCTTTGAAAACGTCTCACTCATGGCCGCGTGAAGTATATGTTCAATTCACGTTCATAATTCTTGAGAGCAGGATTTCCACATGCTTCACCGTCGCGATGCCATGATTCGATTGGGACGACTCGGTTTGGGAGCGATCTCGCTGCCAGGACTGTTGCACGCCGAGCAGACTCTTGCGGCTGGCGGCCGCTCGCGCACGGGAAAGGCGAAGGCTTGCATCCTGATCTACCTATGGGGAGGTCCACCACAGCAGGACATGTGGGACATGAAGCCGCTCGCGGCCGAGGGGATTCGCAGTCAGTTTCAGCCGATCCAGACCGCGGTGCCGGGGATCTCTGTCTGTGAACACCTGCCGTTGTTCGCTCGACACACCGACAAGACCGTCCTAATTCGCTCGCTGACTCACGACAGCAACAATCATGAGCCAAGCGTGTATCGCACGCTAACCGGGCGGATCAACAACACGCTCGCCGTGCCGAGGAATCAGCGGAATCGAAACGACTTTCCGAATGTTGGCTCTGTCGTATCGTACTTTTCACCGATGGGAGCGATGCCGACATCGGTGACGATTCCTCGACCGATCGGCCACGACGGCGCGACGTACTCCGGGACGTATGCGGGATTCCTTGGCGGCCGTCACGATCCGATGGAAGTGGAGGCGGCGAAGGAGACGAACGAGACCGCTCAACACACGATTTCGCTGCCGCAGGATGTGGCCGAAGCGCGGCTGTTGGCTCGACGCGGGTTGCTGAATGTCGTGGAAGAGACTGACCGCCGCTATCAGTCGGTGAAATCGGCTCACAGTCTCGACAGCTACCGCGAGCAGGCGTTTGGCATGTTGTCGTCGCCGGTCGCCAAGCGGGCATTCAATCTGGAACTGGAGGATCCGCGCACGCGAGACCGCTACGGCCGCAACGAGTACGGCGAAAGCATTTTGTTGGCCCGGCGGCTGATTGAGTCGGGCGTGCGGCTGGTCACGATCAGTTGGATGCGCATCCAAACGAGCGGCAATGTTGTGAACGTTTGGGACAATCACGGTCCGTTCGAGGGACTGGACGGCACCAGTATGCTGAAGGCGTACTACTGTCTGCCGTCGCTCGATCAGGGTTTCTCGGCCTTGATGGACGACATGCAGTGCCGAGGTCTGCTGGATGAGACTCTCGTCGGGATGTGGGGTGAGTTCGGGAGGACTCCGAAACTTAATCCGGCTCAAGGCCGCGACCATTGGGGCGCGTGTCAGTCCGCAGTGTTTGCGGGTGGCGGGATTCGCGGCGGCCAAGTCTACGGATCGAGCGACAGGGACGCGGCCTATCCCGCCTCGAATCCAGTCTCACCGGAAGACATGCTCGCGACGGTCTATCACTCGTTGGGCATTTCCCCCGACGCACCATTGCACGATTCGCTGGGTCGGCCGCATCAAGTGGTCGATGGCCGCCCGCTGACGGAACTATTTGGGTGATGCGACACCAGGTGCCTTCTTGCCGACTCCCGGTTTTGCTTTGTCCGTCCCTTTTGAAGCCTCGCCGGAAGTGATTTCATGGTCGGGTTTCTCCAGATGAGTGAGCGGCTAGCCGCTAACGGTCTGTCGGTGAGAGCTTGATACGTCAAGTCGACTCAATCAAAGCGCTACTACTTGGCGCGTTTCGCCGCAGCCTTGGGCTGCGGTTTGGCTTTGGGCTTCTGCTGGCCTTCGTCTTCGATGTGATACTTCGCCGGATTGAAGGCGGGATTCGGGATCGGCACAACGGATTTGGTGTCGATGAGGAAGTGCTCAATGAGCGCATCGAGTTCTTTCACCCGTTCTGGCTGGGCTGCCGCGAGGTTGTGCTTCTCGCTGAGATCATCGCGCAGGTTGAATAAGGAGTAGCGGTATGCACCGTTGTCACCACCGTGAAAGACGCGGATGGCCTCCAGCTCGAAGTTATTGAACTTCTCGAAACCCTCTTTGAGATCACCGACATAGAAAAGGTGGGCACTGGTCTTTCCGGACGCCTGGATGTGCAGAAGTCCGTCTTGGACCGTAAACGAATCCGAGTTGTTCGTTCGCTCGCCAGCCGGTGAGGTCTTGCCCATTGAAGAGCGGCTGCCAATCGTCGGCGATGTTGGGTTTGGGCTCGACGCAGACACCGGAAGTGCCGCAGCAAAGATGAGAAACAGAGTTCGGATCAGGCGTGTCATGGGCCGTTCTCTTGGTCGATTTGTCGTGTTTATCGGCGCGAAAGGAAAAACAATATAGGGGCGGAAGAAGACACGGAAATGG
>JANNDA010000804.1:0-5367 GCA_031387195.1 Planctomyces sp.
CCACAGAGAGCTTTTTTTGCTTAATGAGATCGTCCAGGTCGAAGCCGAGCGAGCGGACGTTTTGAGTCAGTTCCTCGGCGGTCTCCTCGAAGGACATGAACACGCCGGGTTCGCCGAATTGCGCGGCCCCCCGGACCAGGAATTCCATCGCCAGGAGCGTCTTGCCGCAGCCGGCACTTCCGCAGACGAGCGTGGGCCGGCCGCGCGGCAAGCCTCCCCCCGTGATTTCATCCAACCCCTGGATGCCCGTGGGAGCCTTGGCGAGGCCACGGTTCGCTGGCGTTTGTTGATCGGCGGTTTTGCTCATTTTGTTCCTCGTGAATTTGAAAAACTCATCAGCCGTTGGGCGCTAGCCCACGGTTAGGCGAACTCAAACCGTGGGCTAGCGCCCGGCGGCTGATTTGGCCACTGTCAAAAAAAAAGCCGACGAGACTGAATCCCCTGAGGGCTTCAACCACGTCGGCTTACTCGTCAACTAGCCCCCCGGCACAGCCGGGTTGCCCTTTAATGAGTCATCCGAAATTGAATTCCGTCATCCGACGGAGTCGATGCCAGACTGACACAAGCTCCGAATGGCGGACAGCATAGCGTTCGGAACGAGAGATGATACGTCAGTGCTTGTATTCCAAGGGATCGACTTTCTTTCGTGGAGCACGATTTCATCGTGCTCATTGTGGGGCACGTTGAAAACGTGCCCCACGGCGTTACGGGAGAAACGTTGGCTCGCCAATCGACGGTGCGAGCGCCTTGCTGCCGAGGTCGGATCTGTTGAGGGCAAACAACGGGCTGATCTCGACGTCGATTCCATCAGCCACTTCCGTTCCGGCGTGTCGCAGCCAACCGGTGTGCAACTTGACCATCGCGGCTCGAGCGGTGGCGGCGGTGTCCGTGGCCATCGAGTCGGGATTCTTCACCGGAGCGAACGTCGCCTCGCGATCGCATTCCACCAACGCCGTGCGGTTGGTGTGGTGCATCAGGTCAAAGATGAATTTTTCAAATTTGATCGCGTTGGGTTCGAGCGGCTGTTGGATTCGCCCCTGCGCATCAATGTGGTCCACCTGCTTGCGGCAAGGATGAGCGGGGAGCGCATTGGGGCGGGCGGCGATCCGTTTGAGAAAGGGAACTCGGAAGAGATGTGCTCCCGTGTTGCCGGCCCAGAAGAGCGGCTCGCCATCGTCGTCGGTAGCCGTCGCGACCTCTTTGGGGAGTTCGCTGTATTCCAAAATCCACACCTTCGGGCCTTGGGACACGAACATGCCGACCTTTTCCGACGAGTTGGATCTTCGCACGACTTGAGTGGTGATGTCCGCATTGGCCAACAAGTGGTGGCCGATCAGCGTGGGGTCAGCGATGAGCAACAACGGGTTGTCCATCTGACCGTAGAACAACACGTCGATTCCGCGTCGAGCCATGTCTTCAAAGCAGCCGGACTTTCGCGCGGCATCGAGAAAACCTCCGTGACCGTCGGGGCAAGTCGCCAACTCGCCGGGACCGGCCAGCAAGAGCTTCCGCGTGGAAGCGTCGATCGCGGGGAGCGTTCCCTGGCAGAAGACTCGCAGGTCATCCGGATTGAGACCGAAGGCATCGTTCTCTCTCAAAAACCGGATCGTCGCTTTGTGCGTGACGTCGCTGGTCATGAGATAGAGCGGGATGCGCACGCCATACCGGCGTCCGATCGCGACGATCCGCTCAATCAAAACTTGGAACAACGAATTTCCCGAAACCGGCCCAATGGGAAACATCCCCTTGGGTTGCTCAAAGCCGAGCCGAGTTCCCATGCCTCCCGCGACCAGCACGACTCCGACGCGACCCTCGGTCAGACACAGCTCTCCTTCGAGGTAGGCATCGTGACTGGAAGACTGCTCTTCCAGCGTGATGACCGGCGGTGGCTGGAACGACTCTTCGGATTGCTGGTGAGCTTGCGGACGTGACTCGTCGGTCCGCAACAGATCGAAGTCAACGTCGTCGATTTGCGTCGCCAGCTTGGCTCGTGCAATTTCATCGAGCTGCTCCCAATGCGCGAGAACGTGTTCTTGGCTCGGCACGACGGATCGGAGCCGATCCAGCAAGTCGTTCTTCACACGATCCAGATCGGCAGAGGTTAACTCGTCAACAGGATTGGGCATTAAGAGCATGGGAAACTTCCTTGGAAGGAATCGAGAGGAACTTTGGAAGAAGTACATCCTTGCGAGAACGACCCACGGAACACCGTCATGCCGCTGAAAGAGGTGTCCGAGACACAGCACGCGGCCGTCGGCACAACGGCACTCCCACTCTTGAAAAGGACTGTGCGTGAAAGCCACGCGATGGTTGACGACGTTGTGTGGTGGCCCAAAAACCCAGTCCCACGTCTCGCGCGAACAACTGAGGAAGACTCCGTGAATTTCGTGGCCGCTGCGAGGAGCGCCATCGAAGTGGGCCTGCCATGTGGGAAATTGTGCTCCGAGAACCCGGAGTGCCTGAACGAAGTCCGCTTGGTTTCCTCGCCGGCCGTGGATGGTGCGCGGCCGTGACCGTGAAATCGTCAAAGCATTTTCGACGTAGCTCATAAAGCCTCCCTGCAAAAGAAAACGGCGCGACCGCACGCTCATCTGTGTTCGCATTCATGAATGTCACCGCGCCTCGATGAGGCGAAAAAAAAGGCCGACGTGGCTGAAACCCTTCAGGGTTTCGACTACGTCGGCCTACTCGTCAACCAGCCCCTCGGCACCGCCGAGTTGCCTTTTAATGAGTCATCCGAACTGAAATTTTGTGATGCGACGGAGCCAATTCCAAACTCACACAGGCTCCGAACAGCGGGCATGATACCGATCGGAATGGGATTAGTAAGTCAGAGTTTGTTTTCCGATGGGTGATTCACCGCGTTATTCCTCAAACCAGCAAGTTCGCTGTCGCCACAAAGTCTCTTCTGAGCCGTGACCGTCAGGGAGTGGAAAATCCAGTCGCGATCACTTCCTGACGGACGCGGCTCGGAGCACCTGCGAACATTTCGCGTTCGCGCACTTCAGGAGCAACTGACCCGGATGATTGACGATCGGAAACGCCAGTCGTCGTAAGCTCATCGGGTGAAGACAACGAGTCCCTCAATTGCCGAACATAACTCTCCAACAATTCGCGAGCCTCCGCGTCGTCGATCCAACGTGTATCATGGCTGATGGTCAGGCTCAGCTTCCCGCCGTAATTCAAGGCAAAAAAGGCCGCGTGCGTGAGAGGCCGAAGCGGCACAACGGCCTCGATGCTTTCGAGAGTCAGCCCTCCTGATGCCAACCTCCGATCAAGTCCCAACAAGGGAGATCCTGTCCAAAGGATTCCGAGGTTCGACAACACAGCGGAGGTCAAGCAATGCGTTCGCTTCATGCGAGCGTAAAGTCGGCCCGGAAACATCCCCAGCAGCTTTACCGCCGGAAGAAAGACCAGAAACTTGCGCGAGCGTTTCGTTTGTTTGGTTTGAGCATGCAGGTTGTCGAGCAGACCAATTGGGTCGGCGAGTTGATTCGCATCTCGGTCGAGAAATGACAAACTCACCACGTTGGCGGCGGACATTCGACAATCGGCGGACTGTCTGAGGTTGATGGGAACGCAAACTCGAATGGCCTGACTGCGATGATCGAGCGAATGCCGCCTGTTCCATTGATCTAGGATCAAGAACAGGTCTCGCAGGAGCAGATCGTTGAGACTTACGCCCTGCTGTTTGGCGGTCACTCGGAGTTGCTCGGTCTCGGCTTCGCCGAACGTAAACGTCTGAAATCGAGGAAACAAATCCCCGGCGGAATTGTCTGCGGGCAAGGCACGCGGAGTGGCAAGCGGAACCGGCTGAGTCTTGGCATATTGCGAGACACGGAAGATCGCATGCCAGGCCGTCCTCAAGACTTGCCGCCAGGAGGCACACGACTGGTTGCGATCATGCAGCAGTCGCGGGTCGGTCATTTCCTCCAGTGCCGATGTGGAGGCCGATGTGTGCGGCAGATGGTAGGCCATCAACAGAGTGTGGATGAAACTCAACGCGCCGATGCCATCACAGCAAGAATGATGGATCTGGAGCATCAGCGTAGTGGTCTTCTCCGACTCCCGCAGCCAGAGGCGAATGCCGGTCTCTGATCTCAAATCCAACCACCGCCCGATGGCGAAACGGATCGGAACATTGGCATCGTTCCAGTCAATCGTCGGCGTTGGGGAACTGGCTTCGATCCAGGTGATCCGAGACGTTGAGTCTTTGGCAGACCCGTGAATCCAGGAATTCAGCAAGGGATGCAGTGTCAGCGCCTTCTTCAGGGCGGTATTCAACTGCGGGCGATCGAATCGTCCCTGAAACTTCAATTGGATGAAGAAGCTCATGGGATGCTCGGGAGAATCATCCGCCAGCATCAAATGCTCGAACGGAGCCAAAGGCATCGGGGCGATCGACATGGCGTCTCCTCGTCAAATGTCTGACAGTCAATGAGTCGGGTCGCGTGCATCACGCAGGTTCGTTGAGTGTTTGGAATCGCGACTAACGGGCATGGGTGATTGACTCTGTGGAAATCATTGGCACCGAACCCCACCTTTGTGTTGTGCTCGCTGAGTCACGCAAAAAAAAGCCGACGTGGTTGATACCCTGAGGGTTTCAACCACGTCGGCTTACTCTTCAACCAGCCCCCCGTACGGCCGGGTTGCGTTTCAATGAGTCATCCGAAAATCAATTCAGTCATCCAGCGGAGCCAATCGTCAAACCAACTCAGGCTCCGTGCAGCAGGCATGATACCGTTCGCCACGGATGAAGTCAGCTATTGTTTCTTCGCCGATGTTAAGTTGGCCAACTCCAAAGTCATTCGCACACCAATCAGAAGTCGAGCATGAGCAAGTCTCCGTGGTCATCACGGACCAGGAGGCTGCTTGCTTTACTCCAGCAACACGCCGCACATTGAGGCAATCTCCGAGGAAGATTCAGAAGCTCATAGCGTTCCGATTAGCGCGACGATACAAGTTGCTCCGTCGAGTAGTCGTGAAATTTGGAATTCGTGCTGGACGCTTTCGGATGACTAAATAAAGTGCAACTCGGCTCCGGCCGGTGGGCGCGATAAAGAGTAAGCCGACGTGATGGAATCCTTCAGGGGTTTCGCCACGTCGGTTTTTTTTTGATTGTGGTGACGAACAACGTTCGCGGTCACCGCCAAAGACACAGCGAATAACGAAACAATTGGTTCTGTCGAGTCGTGGTGATTTTCAAAGCTCGTTCTTGACGACTCAGCAAATAACGGACGACTAAATAGAGTGCAATCCGGTTCCGGCCGGTGGGCGCGATAAAGAGTAAGCCGACGTGATGGAATCCTTCAGGGGTTTCGCCGCGTCGGCTTTTTTTTGGATTGTGGTGACGAACAGCACTCGCGG
>JANNDA010000872.1:0-4260 GCA_031387195.1 Planctomyces sp.
AGCCGATACGGCGCTCCGCCATTGAACGTCAGATCGTGAAACTTCAAGAAGAACTCACCATCCTCCGGCGCGACGAAATCAAGAAACGGATCGGCCCCGAAGTAATCGCTGTTCGACGCCAGCGGCTTTCCTGTCTTGTTCGTCAGCGTGAGCGTCCCATCGACGGTCGAGTCCAACCGCGTGGCCAGACAATCGACGGTGACTCGCTGTCCGCGCTTGGCCTCGAATCGAAACCAGTCCTCACCGTTCTGATCGCTGCTCCCATTGATCGCCGAGTTCACAGGGACAAGCTGCGCCTTCTCCGGTTCATTGTTCGGTTCGACCTCGGTGACATCAGTCAGTCCGTGCGAGACTGCGAACAACCGAGGATTGCTCACGCCAAACCGCCCCACCAACCGCACGTCATACGTCCCCACCGGCACATCCGCCGCGATGCTGACTTTGAAGAACCGCTCCTTGACGAACTCAGCTTTCAACCCCGGATGATCGAACAGCAGCGACTTCACCTCTTCGATGTCACCGCCAAGAACTTCGACCTCCATCGTCGAACCCGCCGCCGCACCGATCGGGCTGAGGCGATCAAAACGGTTCAGCGGTAGTTCGGCGCAAACGACAGTCGTCAGCAGAGTGAATGCCATGAACAGCCAAAGCTGGCGAAATAGCATGTCGGCCATGACAAACTCCTGATGAAATGACCGTCCGCTCACGCCAACACCGAAAGTCGTTCCTGTAAGAACTCAGGAGCTAAATCCGCTCCGTTGCTCCAGGCAATCGTGTTGAGTTCGGAATCGAGTCGGAATAGCCGAAATTGGGTGACGTCTTGCAACGACTCAAAGACCTCGCCATACAGCTCGTCCTTCAAATCGACTTCCCCTTCTGTTCCGTCATTGAACCGGAGCCAGACAATGAAATCACGGACGTAACGGGCGTCGGAAACGTGCAAGATCATCATTCAATCCAAAGGCGGAATGGGTTTGAGTGGCTTGTTCGATCGTGCCAATTGCCAGTCTTCGAGCAATTCGGCCCGATGAAGTTCACGCCATTCGTTGACCAGTTGCAAGACACGTTGCGACAGGCTTCCCTCGCTCAAACCAGTTTCAATTTCTATCGTCGCCTCAGCCCCGCCATACTTCGCGTGAAAGTGTGGCGGCTGGTGATCGCGGTGGTACATCACTACCGCGATCCCGAAGAACCGACTGATGACTGGCATGTCTCACACCAACTCCGGAATCGGCTCACCTTCGTTGAGAATCGGCAGCGGGCGTTTGGCCTGATCGAAGAAGACGTGGTGGTGGTCGATGTCGAGCACCTTGTACATCGTCGAGAGGACACAACCGGGCGTGTAAGGTTTCGTCGTCGGGTACTCGGCGCGGGCGTCGGTTGTGCCGATGGCTTGAGCCATTTGCAAACCGCCGCCAGCGAAGAGGACGCTCATTGCACCGGGCCAGTGGTCACGGCCGGAGCCTCCGTTGATGCGCGGCGTGCGTCCGAATTCTCCGAAGCACATCACCAGCACGTCGTCGAACAGGCCGCGTTGATGAATGTCGTTGACGAGAGCCGCGACCGCTCGGTCGAACTTCGGCAGCAGGTTGTTCTTGAGCTGCGCGAAGTTGTCGCCGTGAGTGTCCCAACCGCCGCCCGCTTGAATCGTGACGTAGGTCACACCCGCCTCGACCAATCGCCGAGCCAGCAGGCAGCTTTGACCGAGATCATTGCGGCCGTACTGATCGCGCAACTTCGGGTCTTCTTTTTGGATGTTGAACGCTCGCACGGCGCGGTCGTTCGTGATCATCTCCATTGCGTCGCGATAGAACGTGTCGAGTCCGGCGATGTCACCTTGCGTGTCAATGTCACGGCGGATCGTGTCGAGCTTCGTCATCAAACCTTGGCGGCGTTCGAGACGCGACAGATTGACTCGACCGGGGAGTTTCAGATTGCGGACGTTGAAGCCGTCCTGATTCGGATCGCTGTCGGGCGCAAACGGGTTGAACGACGCTCCGAGATACGCCGCTTTTCCAAGCCCCAGCGAGTTCGGCAGGTTGACGTAAGCGGGCAGGCTTTCGGCATTCGCTCCAACCATCTTGGCAGCGACCGAACCGCACGCCGGATAAATGTTGTTGTTGACTTCGATCGTCGGCTGATAGCCGGTCAGCATCCACTGCGAACCCATGCCGTGTCCGGCATTCGTGTGCGTCGCCGAGCGGACGATCGCCAACTTATCCATGATCTGAGCCTGCAACGGCAGATGCTCACTGATCTCAATGCCCGGCACATTGGTTGGGACCGGCTTGAACTCGCCGCGAAACTCTGACGGAGCGCCAGGCTTGAGGTCGTACATATCGATGTGGCTCGGCCCGCCCGCTTGCCAAATCTGGATGACCGCTTTGCGTCGAGCCGGCTTTTTGTCGGATGTCGATTCCGCTCGCAGAGAACTTGCGAGCGTCATTCCACCGGCGGCGAGGCCGCCAACGCGAATGAAGTTGCGGCGAGAAAGTCCGTCACAAGAGCGAGTGGCAGAGCCAATCAGATCGAGCATGTTGGAAGACCTTTCGAGGCGGGAAGTCGAGGCAGGACCAAACAGCGGCAGCATCAGCGAACGAAAGCGGTTCAGCAGGATACTTCGGCAATCGAGACAGGAAAACGCATTCCGATCTGTTTTTCCCGTTCGACCGGAACTTTCCGGCCGACCGGACGGGCCTGCGATGGCACCGTATGTGACTTACCGTCGGCTCTCACCGCGTAACCGCTGCAAGAACTTACGAGCAGTGAAGCCAGGGCCGATCGGCTTTGCCTCGGCCGAAAATGTCGCAGCCGAAGTTTCAGCTCGGCCTGTCCGCGGTTCTTGCACCGTAAACTGAACGCGGCTTCGCGGCGGCGTTTGCTCGTCGAGCGTCACGCTCGCGGGGACGAACTGCCAACCGGCGCGTGACTCGGCGTGATCGAATCCCGTTTTGAAGAGCTTCTGCATGTTGAGCGGATCGAAGGCCAACGAATTTGCCTCTTCCGTGAGATCCTTTGGGAGCGATGCCAGCGAAAACTGGGCTCCAGCATATCGAGCCAGCAAGTAGGTCTTGAGCAAGTCTCCTTCGAGTTGTGATTGCAACACGCCGCCGACTGACTCTTCCAGAACTTTGCTCAACCGGCGTTTGACTGGCCGCCGAGGAAGTTGCAGTTGTCCTGCCACGACAACGTAAACATGCAGGTCGTCGCGAGTATCCGGACCCTCTTGATCCGGATGCACGCCGAGCATTGAAGGTTGCAAGAAGAGCGACGCGGAGACGCCGCCATCAACATGCAGTTCGGTGTGTGGTTTGCCATCCACTTCAATGTGAATATCGACCGGAGGCAGCAATCCGGGAACCGATGCCGACGCCAGTAAGACATCTCGAAAGAGTTCCAACTTGTTCGCATCATTACCGTCGGCGATGGCTCCCATATCCCAGACGACCAGCCGCTTGGAATCGAGATCGGTTGTGCCGACGTAAAGCCGTCGCCCGTCGCGGTGCGCGTCGGCGACTTGAGCCACGATGTCAGGAGTGATCTCCGCCGCGATCCGATTCTTCAGCGGCGTTGAATCGGCCAGCGAATCAGCCCACAGCAACGCTGGCAACCACCGGCGACTGAAGATGTCCCCCTCTTTGCATGCGGTGTAACTGCGACGGAGCGTTTCGTCGTACTCCGATCCGAGGAACGCAAACGGAGCAATCAACGCACCGGTGCTGACCCCCGTGACGACGTCGAACGGCGGTCGCTGGCCACTGGCCGTCCAACCGTTGAGCACGCCGACCGTGTACGCGCCGTTGGCTCCACCGCCGGAAAGGACCAAAACATTGTGAGGTGTCGATTCCGTGCCAGTGACCGGCTGGATGTTGCTGGCCTGAAGACGCGGCGCGACGGGCGATGCTTCGCCCAACTCAACCAGCCGACTGCCAATCGGAAGACTCAACGGAACGTGCCGACGTTCCATCACGCAACCCATGAGCAAAATGGTTGTGAGGCAAGACCACCAAATTGCCGAACGGCTTCGCAGCATCGTTGTGGTTAAGAAAATCAGATTTCGGGGGAAGACGGTGCAGATTCGCGGCGGGCTTCTATCGAAATCTGGAGCAGGCTCGAAGACCAATTTACAAGCACGACGCGCCAGCGAGTGGTGTTGAACGAAACCACTCGCTGGCGCGTCGTGCTTGTGTGATTCTCTACCCACCGCCGACGAGCGTGACGATCTCGATGCTGTCGTCCGACTGCAGGATGCAACTGGCG
>JANNDA010000875.1:0-6807 GCA_031387195.1 Planctomyces sp.
GTGACGTAGAGCTGGCGGCTCGCCTGCTTGCGTTTCCCCCCAAAAACACAGGCGAGCCGCCTGTGCTACGAAACTCGTTCCTCGCTCTGCGCGTGGAACTCGACCTACCGTGCTGATCTTCGTGATTCTGTACCTGACGTATCACGACCTCGCCGATGCCGCCTTGATGTTGCTGGCCGTCCCCGAAGCGCTCAGCGGCGGAGCCTTCTTCATGTACTTCTTCCCGAAGATCATGCAGGGCTGGCACGCACCGCCGATGGACTTCAGCGTTGCCGTCTGGGTCGGTTTCATCGCCTGCTTCGGCATGGCGACCGAGACCGGCATCATCATGCTGGTCTATCTGCGCGAAGCGATTGAGAAACGTGGCGGTCTTGAAAACATCAAATCGTTGGAAGAACTCCGCCAAGCCGTCATCGAGGGAGCGGTTCATCGACTGCGACCGAAACTATTGACCGAGGGCGTCGCCATCATCGCCATCTTCCCGATGGTGTTCGCTCGCGGCGTCGGTGGCGAGATCCTCGCCCCGATGGCCCTGCCGGTGCTCGGCGGCTTGCTGATTTCCGACGAAGTCGTCGATCTGTTTTTGCCCGTCCGCTTCTATTGGGTCCGTCGTGGCCGCTGGTTGAAGCTGCATCAAGACAAGCCCGACGCGCCAGCGAGTGAATCCTCGGCATTCGCCGATACGCCGTCCACAGACAAAACTTCGCAAGCTGATGCGACTTCACTTGTGGGTGTGTCGTGACATGCACTCGCTGGCGCGTCGTGCTTGTATTGCGAATTCCGTTGCCCTCGTTTTAAGGAGCCTGTCGCTATGAAATTCCTCAAATCCGTTGGCCTAGCCATCCTGTTGGTGATGTGTGGTGTCGCAGCCGCATACTCACAACAAGCCGGTTCCGGCAGCAGCCGCAGCGATCCCGCGCGAGCGACTCGGCCGCAGACGCCCGAAGAGTTTTACGACACGTTCTGGCGATACCTCGTGAAGAAGGATGCCGCCTACAACACTTGGAAAGCGTTGGACCACGAACCGCCCAAGGAGGAAATCGAGAACCCGCACGGCAGCGTGTCTCGCACCTATGCCAATGAAGTCGCGGCCAAAGACCCGGAGAATCTGCCAGCCGGTTCGATCTTGGTCCGCGAGGACTATGACGACAAACGCAAGCGGCAGAGCATCAGCGTGCTGTACCGCGTGAAGGACTACGACAAGGAGCACGCCAACTGGTACTACCTGCGCTTCACGGAAACCGGCGCGGTGATGAAGGGCCAAGACACCAAACCACTGGCCGGCAAAGTCGCGTCGTGCATCGCCTGCCACGCCAAAGCGGACGGCAAGGATTACGTCTTCTCGAACGATGCACTCAAGGTGGGAAAGTCTCCGAAGACAGAGACGCCGACGAAGGAGTGAGCGATGTCGGTGGCGGACGTGTCTTCATCGAGCCGACCACGCTCACGGCGTCGAAGGTTTTTGTTGTTGGCCGTGGTGATCGTGGCCGCATCCGCCATCGCGTGGCGGGTGTCGCGGCCGACCGTTCTCGTTGGCCGCGCGTGGCCGGCAGCGGAGCGGGTCGCGATCAGCGACGTTTCCCATCAGAGTTGGGACGAGTTGCTCCGACGCGATGTGGATGCCGATGGCTTTGTGGACTACACCGGTTGGAAGCAATCGTCCGAAGACGTGCAGCGGCTCGACGAGTATCTGGCAGCGTTGTCGCGAGTGGACGAAGCCCGCGACGCGACATCGGCGCAGCGGCTCGCGTTTTGGATCAACGCCTACAATGCCGTCACCGTGCGCGGCATCCTGCGCGAGTACCCGACCAGCAGCATTCAGAACCATGTCGCCCGCGTGTGGGGCTACAACATTTGGCGAGATCTGAAACTGATAGTCGGGGACCGCCGCTATTCGCTCGGTGAAATCGAACATGCCGTGTTGCGGAAGATGAACGAGCCGCGCATTCACTTCGCGATCGTGTGCGCCTCGCGTGGTTGTCCGCGATTGCTCAATGAAGCCTACTCCGCCGAACGGCTGGAGGAACAACTGAGCCGCAACACGCTCGCATTCTTCGCCGACCCGACCAAGTGCTCGGTCGATGTCTCGCAAAATGAGTTGCAGCTCTCCCCGATTCTCAATTGGTTCGCCGCCGACTTCGGGGGTTCAACACCCGCAGTGTTGCTACGCATCGCTAACTGGCTCCCGGAGCCGGCCCAAGGCATCGCTCAATCGAAGGACGTGCGAGTGAAGTACCTCGACTACGACTGGAGCCTGAATGACCAAGCCACGGCCGGTCCGCCATTGCCCCCTTTTTGAAACGCGAGACGACGAATGAACCTCAACGAAGTGACCGTCATCATTCCGGCGCTCAATGAAGAGCAAGCACTGCCGTTTGTGCTCCGCGACTTGCCACCGGTGGGAGTCATCATCGTCGTTGACAACGGTTCGACAGACAGCACAGCAGCGGTGGCCGCCCGCGTGGGAGCCGTCGTCGTCCCTGAACCACGTCGCGGCTACGGCTCGGCGTGCTTGCGTGGACTGGCCGAGATCGAACATCGAATAGCCGCCGGTGAACCGCCGCCGCGCGTGGTCGTGTTTGTGGACGCCGACCACAGCGACCACGCCGATTTGCTGCCGCTACTTGTCGCACCAATCATTGACGGTGAGACCGACTTCGTGCTCGGTTCGCGCATCCTTGGAGAACGCGAACCAGGTGCAATGCCACCGGCCGCGTACTTCGGAAACCACCTCGCCTGTTTCCTGATGCGAGTGTTATTCCGCGCGAAGTTCACCGACCTTGGGCCGTTCCGAGCGATCGACTACGCCAAACTCCGCGAGTTGGCGATATGCGACACGAACTATGGCTGGACGATTGAAATGCAAATCAAAGCGGTTCGCGCCGGTTTGCGTTGGCTCGAAATCCCGGTGCCGTATCGTTGCCGCGTCGGCGTCAGCAAAATCAGCGGCACCGTGTCGGGCGTCTTCAAAGCCGGCAGCAAGATTCTGTGGACCATCGCGCGATACGGGCTGAAAAGGACGACGCGATGAATGCCCCACTCCGTCGCCTCGTGTTGTTCGGCATTGGCTGCTGGTTGTGCTTTGTCTCAGTCGCGTTCACCGCTCGCAGCCTGCATGAAGCGGGGTCCGGCAATCACGCTTTGCTGGGGTTGCTCGCATTATTCGGAGTGGCGTTCGGCCTGCATCTTGTCGCGCTGCGCGTGGCGATCCGCTTGCCGGATGATCGGAGATTGCTGACGATCGTTTGGGCCGGAGCTGTCGTGTTTCGTGTGACGTTGCTGCTGTGCGATCCCATCGAAGAAATCGACCTGTATCGCTATGTGTGGGACGGAGCGGTCAGCACACAAGGCGTGAGTCCTTTCCGTTACAGTCCGCAACAAGTGCTGGCGTCTTCGACGGACGACGCACTGCCCGATGACCTCGCACGGCTCGTCCGTCTGCGGGACCGCTCGCCGGAATTGACCGCGATCCTGCGACGAGTCCATTTCGGCGAACTGCCAACGATTTATCCGCCCGTCAGCCAGTTCGTCTTCGCCGCGTGCTCGTGGCTGACTCCCGAAGGCAGTTCGGTCTCCACACGTCTGACTCTGATGAAGGCATGGTTCGTGGCATTCGACCTCGCGACGCTGGCTCTGTTGCTGCGGCTGTTATCGCAGGCTGGTCGTCATCGCGGTTGGGCCATCGCTTACGGCTGGTGTCCGCTCGTCATCAAGGAAATTGCCAACAGCGGGCACCTTGATGCACTGGCGACGTGCTTGATGACACTCGCCATCAGTCTGCTGCTGTCAGCCATTGTGATGAATTCCGATCGACCAGCGCGACGCTACTGGCTTGCCGTGGGAGCCGCGTTGGCATTGGCATTCGGCGTAGGAGCCAAGTTGTACCCGGTCGTGTTGGCTCCGCTGCTGTTGTGGATGTTGGCTCGCCGAGTGAGCGTGAAGTCCAGTGTCATCGCCGCTGTCATCTTCGTGACGGCCAGCGTGACGGTGTTGTGGCCGATGCTTCCGACCACCGAAACGCCCAATGCCATCGGCGTGAGCAGTCTGGAATTGAACGACGCCAACGTCACTCATAGCGACCACGATCAACCGCCGTTGCCGCCCACCGAAGTCTCAACCACCCCGCGCGATCCCAGCGAAAGCCTGCGAGCATTTCTCGGTCGCTGGGAGATGAACGACTTTCTGTTTTTGCTCGTGATCGAAAACCTGCGTCCGTCGTCCGGCCTGCCCCCGGAACAAATTGCATGGTTCACAGTGACTCCCGAATCGTGGCGAGCCGCTTTGGTCGCAACAGTCGCTCAACAGACGGGCTTGGCTGCGGAGCGTGTCCCGTTCGTCCTGACTCGATTCTTGTTAAGCCTCGCACTGATCGGTTTGGCCGTCGGTCTCGCGCTGTGGGCGTCGGTGCGCCGATTTGATGCTGAGGGTCAACGACACGAACGACTGTTGGAAGCCACATTCCTGACTCTCGTTTGGTTCTGGTTATTGTTGCCGACACAAAACCCGTGGTATCTGACATGGTGCTTGCCATTTCTGCCGTTCGCACGCAGTCGAGCTTGGTTTGCTCTGAGCGGTTTGGCGTTCGTGTATTACCTGCGCTTCTGGATGACGGCGCAATTCCCATCATCGCTGCTCGGCACGTCCTATCCGGGGCCGCAGTTCTTTGACTATGTCGTGACCTGGATTGAATTCGCTCCGTGGTTGGCATGGCTGGTTGTCGAAGTCCTCGGACGTCCTCAGCGAGTGGCGGACTCGGCGAAATTTCCAACACAGGCGGTGGAAAACCGGTAAAGACACAGTTCAGGAGAGACGATAGATTCCAACTGATTGCGAGAATTGTTCCCGGTCTGACTTTCAAGGTTTGCTTGCCTGCCATGTTTCGTTACGCCCTTGCCACCTACATGCTGTTGCTGTCGCTCACGGGGCCGAACCCGTGTTGCTGCACGCTCGCACGGTTTGCGGCATTGACGACCTCTTGGGCGATGACCGGCGAAAACCAGCGAGTTCAGTGGCCCGCGTGTTGTCAGGGGCAGCTCTCCAGCGACTCGGATGACCAGCAAGACGAGTCGCAGTCGGACGACCGATTGCCTGCCTCGAAAGGTCCGACCGAGCGTTGCAAGTGCGAGAAGAATTTGTGCAACGCGGTTCCGTTGCCGACTACCGAGTTCACGATCGAGATGACTCGTTCGTGGTTGGATGATTTGGCTCTGAATCTCGCCGCTCCGCTGATGCTGGAGACGGGCGACTACTTCGCGGTGGCGGTGTACCCCGATGGGACACCACCGGCGACACGATCGGGTCGTGAGATCCGCGTCGCTCTACATTCGTGGCAGTGCTAATTGCCACGTCGCCGATCTGCGGTGAATACAAGCCCGCAGCGCCAGCAAGTGCGTTCTGCCGTGTTTGTCATGCACGCGACCGCTTTCGTCATGCACGCACTCGCTGGCGCGTCGGGCTTGTATTTCTCGGCGGAATAGTCCGCACCGCGTTGGCCTGATGGATCGGCGTGTCCGGCAATCGGTTGGCGGTTGAGGTCTCTTTCGGTTCCGCGCCGCGGTGTGTCCGTGTGCTGCGGATGGATTGTGTCACTGGTTGGTCAATTGGGAACGAGGCTGTACCGCAATCAAATACAAGCACGACGCGCAAGCGAGTGTGTTGCTGCGTCGGAATGCACTCGCTTGCGCGTCGTGCTTGTATTGGCAAGGCGTCGTGCCCCAAAGAAAGGATTGGATCATGGTTTCTCAAAGGGTTTGGATTGCCTGTGGACTTGTGCTGAGTGGAATCGTTCTCGTTTCCGGCTGCGCGGATGATCGTAGCTCGACCTCAGCAACACCTTCTTCATCCTCACCGACAGCGACGAGCGTCGTCCCCGCATCGGCGACGACGGCGACTGTGAACGCCGAAGAGCATGGCCACAAGGCCGGTGCTCATGGCGGGATCATGATCTCGCTGGGGCGCGACAGCTATCACGCCGAAGCGGTGTTCGAGAAGGGGGGCGTGTTGCGGCTTTACACGCTCGGCAAGGAAGAGTCGCGCGTGATTGATGTCGAGAAGCAGACACTCAAGGGCTTCGTGAAAGCGGAAGGCGAGTCCGAAGCGGAACAGTTCACGCTCGCATCCGAGCCGCAAGATGGCGACGCCGAAGGTTGCACGTCGCAGTTCGTCGGCACGCTGCCGAAAGGGCTATGGGGCCTGAATCTGGAAGTGACCGTTCCCAACATTGTGATCTCCGGCGAACGGTTCCGGTTGGGCTTCAAGTCCACCTCCGAAGAACACGACGAAGGGATGCCCAACAAGGTAGCGGACGACGACGAGCGACAGCTCTATCTCACGCCCGGTGGCAAATACACGGAAGCAGACATCAAGGCCAACGGCAGCGTGACGGCGACGGCCAAGTTCAAGGGAATCAAATCGTCGCACGACATGTTTCCGAAGCTGGGCGACAAAATTTGTCCCGTCACGAAGACCAAGGCCAATCCGAAGTTCGTCTGGGTCGTGGATGGGAAGACCTACGAGTTCTGTTGCCCGCCGTGCGTCGATGAATTCGTCAAGACAGCGAAAGCGACGCCGGACGAGATCAAGCAGCCAACGGACTACGTCAAGCGCCAGTAACTCCCCGAACGGAGTCCCGTTCATTTCCAATCAGAAAGGAATCCCATGAGTCCTCGAATTCTGTCTGCCGTGAGCGTCGGATCGCTCGCATTGTTTCTGACCGGTTGCGGCTCGGCTCAAAACGGAACGCCGACCGCCGCTTCACAGGCTCAGCACGCTGATCATGTTGATAAGGAAGAGCAAAAGGCTGCCTTC
>JANNDA010000988.1:0-16741 GCA_031387195.1 Planctomyces sp.
TTGACGGTCAGCACCTGCGGCAGATTGCGGCCTTCGACGATCTCGCCCAACTGCGTCATCAGCGAGCCGGTATCGACGCCATACGGGATCGAATGGATCACGATCCGATTCGCGACTTCCTGCCGCTTCTCTTTGTCGAACTTCCATTCGCCACGCACTTTGACGGAGCCGCGTCCCTCTTCGTACATCAGCCGCAGCGACGTGCGATCGGTCACGATCCGCCCGCCGAGCGGGAAGTCGGGGCCTCTCACATACTTCATGAGCTGTGCGACGGTGACTTCACTTTCCGCGTCGATCATGTGCAGACAGGCTCGCAGCAATTCTTCGAGATTGTGCGGCGGGATGTTGGTCGCCATGCCGACCGCAATGCCGGAAACGCCGTTCGCCAGCAGGTTCGGAAATCGCGCTGGCAGCACGACCGGCTCTTGCTTGCGCGCGTCGTAGTTCGGCCGCATCTCAACGGTGTCGAACCGCAGTTCGTTCATGAGATGTTCGGCGATCGCCGTGAGCTTGGCCTCCGTGTATCGCTGATGAGCGGGCGGCAGCCCCATGATCGAACCGAAATTTCCCTGCCCATGCACCAGTGGAGACCGCAGGGTGAAGTCTTGGGCCATGCGGACCAACGCTTCATACACGGCGACGTCACCGTGCGGGTGATAGTTCGCCAGCGTCTCACCGACGATACCGGCGCACTTGCGCGGCTTACCGGCGGCCATCAGCCGCAGTTCCTCATACATCACATAGAGGATTCGCCGTTGCACCGGCTTGAGCCCGTCTCGCACGTCCGGAAGCGCGCGGGACATGATCACGCTCATCGCGTAATTGAGATACCGCCGCCGCGTCTCTTGGCTGATCGAGACGTACTGCAACTGCCCCTCGCCCCCCGTGCTGCTGTCGCCGTTAGGTTCCTGAACGTCATCGTCGTGCTTCGGCAAGTTGTCCTCCTGACGTTTCCGATTAGGCAAAATGGGCGCTCCTCGCCGGGGCGGCGGGTGCGAAATTCTAACGACTCTTCCGACTTTGCAAGGTTCGGGGACTCATCCGGATGTAGCGGTCGTCGGACCAATAACGCCTGTGCCGAGCAACTGAAGCCAGACTTGGCTAATACCTTCGGAACAACCGTCAAAACCGAACCCAGCTCAGTCAAAAGGCCGATTCGATGCTTCGTCACACGGACGTGACATCGCCGCCGGACGGAGGCCCCCAAGCCTTCGGTCGCCGGTCACCAAAGTGCAAACGGACGTTGCCGAAGGGGCTCAACATGCTTAAGCCAGTTCTCGTGTCGCTGATCATGACGACGCTCGTCGCGGTGCTCGCGGCAGACGCATTCGCCGATCGCTTGGTCTACGTGCCGCTGGGACCGAATGGTGCGGCCGGCCCACAAGCAAGCGGACCAATCCAGCAGGTCGGCGGTGTCGTGTCGCAAGGTGGTCCCAATCTCGGATATCACGGTGGACCGAGCCACGGAAATCACTACCCGCCGCAGATGGCGCGACAATACCCACAGATGCACACACCGCTGTATCCCACACCGGTGCCCAATGTGCCGGCTCATATTGGCGGGACAGTGGTGACCAACCCCGCGTTCGCGCCGCACGAGATGCTTTACCCGCACGAATACAAAGCGATGTATCCGCCGTTTTTTCACCGCGTCCGTGGTGCCTGGTGGTGGACGCCGTTTGGGATGGAATCTCACGACAAGTGGGAGCTGCAAGGGACGGAAGTGAAAGTGAAGTACCGCAGCAGCTTTGCTCCGTTCTCTGGATTTGTGCCACCGTCCCGCTGGTAAACCGACGCATGGCGAGCGGGGCGGCGTCAGCCCCCCGGTGAACTCGCCGCAGAACCGGGGGGCTGACGCCGCCCCGTTCGCCAAAAAAGAATGGCTCGATGAATCGGGTCAATCACGAACGACAAATGACAATCCACACGGATGTGGGAGCTGAAATCATGGTGTTGAGAAAACTTCTCCGCAGCGGACTCTGGCTGTTGATGATTGGAACTTCGTTGTCCGCGACGACTCAATTCGCGCCGGCCAATGAACCGGACGAAGGTGACAACCAAGAAGGTGTCGTGCGGCTTTCCGACCAGAGGCCTCGCGGTGCGATCCGCCAGATCTCGTATGAGGAAGCGGCCGCATCGGGTTGCGTCGGTGGCTCGTGTGGAACGGCAGGCTGCGGACCACGCGGCTATATCGTGCGGCCAAACGGTGCTGGTAACGGCGGATGCGATCCGAACGATCCTTGTCGTGGAAACCGTTTATACGGGCATGGCGATCGCTGGAATCGGGAAGTTGAAACCTATTCCTTCCGCGATCTCGGACACGACACTTGTGGCTGGGCCATGCCAAACAAAGGCTGTCGCGGCAATGCTTGCCAAAATCATTGCCAGGACTGCCGTGCTCGCGGATCTTGCTGTCATCGCTGTCAATGCTGGCTCGATCAGCAGGCTGAGATGTTCTTCGCTCGCAATCGGCAGCAGTCAGATATTTTGGGCGCTCACATCCGAGGGAAGCTGGCATACCTCACCCCGATGGGAAATGGTGGTGCCGGTGCTCCGCCGTTTGGCTGCTATCAACTCGTGTACCCGGTCGCTCCGGACTACGCCAATCCACATGACGTGCAGCAACAGTACGGAGCCCAGGGCTACGGGGTTCCGATGTCAGTGCCGCTCGCACCCAACGTACGACATACGATGAACTACTCCACCGGAATGCCGGCTAGCCGAGTGACGCCGATCTCGAATGTGATCCCGCCACGACGCTGCCCGTAACACAACCAAGTGACCTAACTTTTCATTGGGCCACAAGGTGCCCGCTCGCTGAAACCGCAAAGGGAGACGTCATGAAAACCACGTTGCTCAAAGGATTGAGCCTCGCCGGATTGTGCTGGCTTGCCATGTCTGCCGCGACGACCGCACTCGCTCAACCCGGATGTCCGTGCCCGCAAGAATGCCAGCCGTGCCCGACAGGCCACTGTCGTACCGGTTGCAATCCTTGCGGCGTCTGTTGCCTCGGCTGCAAGCACAATGATTGCTGCCTGCATGCGATCAAGAAATGGGCTCTCTGTTGCGACTACTACATCCTTCCGCCGGACTACGGTTGGAACGCGCCGACCAAGGTGCCTGTCGTCCGCAAAGGAGTGACCTACTACCGCTACTATCCAGAAAACTGGTATGGCACCGGTACGGCGAAGGGCACGCAGTATCGCTCCTATCCCGTAGCCGCAAATCCGACCGACACCACTCAGCTTGGTTACACCTACCAGCAAGTCCCGTACTGGCAGCCGAAGCCCAGCCGGCTTCCGCCTCCGCCGGTCCCGTCACAGTGGCACGTGCGTGAAGCACACCGCAGCTACTACGGACAATATCAGAGCTATTACACCCCGATCCATTACCACCAACCGGCCGCCGGAACCTACATCGTTCAGCCGCTGCATTCCGCCCAGCCATGCCCGGTTCAACAATACCCGGTTCAACAATACGCCGATCCGATTCCTCCGACACCGGAGCCGGCGGATCAGCCCATGAAACTGGAACCGCTTCCAGACCCAGCCGCTCCTGCCCCTGCACCACCCGCAGATGGCAAGACTGCCAAGAAAGCCTCTTCAAGTTCGTCGGCCATGTTACTACGTCGCCGATAGTCGCTGGATTGGTGATGAGCGTCAGAGCTGGCTGTCACTGAAAACGAATCAGGCGAATGGGGTGCTCTCACGCTCCATTCGCCTGATTCTTTCGCATTGGTGCCGTTCGCGGCACTGCGCTCTGTCCCGTAAATCCGTAGGGCGGGCACTCCTGCCCGTCGAACCACCGTAAAATGACGGGCAAGAGTGCCCGTCCTACGAGGTCTCTACCGATCGCCGCACTAGGCCGTCGGGACGACTTCGCGTTTGACCGGTCGATCTCGCCACTTGAAGCCCATCTCCATCGCTTTATTGGCGAGCATCAAGAGCAAGTCCTCGTTCATGGTTGGACAAGGAAGATGCGGACAGGCGGCGTTGAGGTTGGTGGTGTCAAACTGTGGGTCATCGCGCCAGTACGAGTTGTAAACTCGAATGTGCTCGTAGAAGAACCGTTCAATCTCGTTCGGATTCTCGATCGGTTTGCCCGCTCCAGTGAATTCGGTGTGATAAAATCCGTAGGACTTTTCTAAGACGTCACGGATCACTTCCGTGGAGATTCGCTCACGCGGCGTGAGGTGATAAGTCATCCCGTGATGCTGGCGGTTCGTCACAATGAACGAGATCGCGTCGGCGACCCAATCGACGGGGATGAAGTTCTTCGTTTCATTTCCGTCGAGCGAAATGCGGGTCTTCGTGTCGTGGATCAAGTGCGATCCGACGACACCCATCGAGTTGAGCAATGTGTGAGACAACTCCAGGCAGGCATAGAAGCCATGGAACGTGGAGGTGAATCCTGTCTTGGAATCGCCCACGATGATGGCTGGCCGAAAGACTGTCGGGGGACTGAGAAACTCAGCGCTGCGGATGAGCTTTTCAGCGGCGACTTTGCTCTCCTCGTAGGGATTGCTCATCGACTGTCCAACGTCGAGTTCCGACTCAAGAATAATTCCGGTTCGCAGTCCACAGACATAGGCTGTGGAAACGTGATGGAGGTCGCGAATGCCGGTCTCACGGCAGAGGTTGAGCACATTCTCGGTGCCGCGAATGTTTGACCGATACGGCTCGCCATCTTCGCTTGTAGCCACAAAGCTCAGGCTCGCGGCGTTATGCAGCACGCTGTCACAGTTGGCATCCACCCACCGTCGATCTTCGGCATCCAAGCCCAAGAATGGCTCAGTAATGTCACCTTGCAAAACGTACGGTCGAGGCATCTCACGTTGCAGCAAGTCTTCCCAGGAGCCCATCATCGCTTCGACGCGATCCGCTGCGGATTGACGTCGATTACTGCGAACGACAACAGCAACGGGCACGCCTGCCAGCAACAGGTTTCGCAGGAGGTAGCGCCCCAGTAGGCCCGTGGACCCGGTTAACAGAATGTGATAGCTCATCGTGTTGTTTTCTGAAGAAATAGCGGAATTTGTGGAATATTCATTCAGACCAACGGCCAAGCCCAATCGTCAGACCGGCCACTGAAGAAGATTCTAAATGACAGGTCTTTTTGAACAACTAACTTCATCGGGAGTGGGCAAAGTCCGAGCGGAATGAAAGCCCCTTCCCCCCGAGGACACACACAACCGTAAGACTTTTGCTGAGTGAATTCGCTGAGACAATCCAACAGACTATCTGAGAAAGCATTGAACATCGGCTCTATTGTCTCGATTACCGAACTTAGGCAAACGATAGCGACTCCGAAACCGTTGCGGAGGGGCTCGCATTGAACCGAGCCGACTCCCAAGCACCATACCATTCCATCAACTGTCGGCCACCGTCTTTCAGTGGCGGCACTTCAACGTTGTGCCAAACAAGTCGGGCTTGTCCTTCGGCACTGACCATTAACAGGGCAGTCAGTGCTTTCGCGCGGCGGAGAGTGGTGATGGCTTGCTCGGGAGTTTGAGCGATCGGGCTGCCGACGTTGAGAGAGGTGTTGACCGACACTTCCGCTCCAACACGGCGTCCCATGCCTTTGAGGTAAGCATGCACCAGCGGGTCGTGTTCCGGACGAACGATTTGCAGACGAGCCGTCCCGTCGTGATGAATGACGGCGGGGATTTTTTCATAGGCTTCGGGAAGTGCCGCAACGGTCAACACCATGTAGTTGTAGGCGTTGTAATTGTCGGTCGCCGCACCGTCGGCGAGGTCGAAGAATCGTTTGGCGGCCTCCAGCGTGGCCATTGGTGCGAGGGGGCGAATCGCTTCGCGAAACTTGACGAGGTTATTGATGTTCTGGAGTGTCTTGGGGTTCGCTGGGTTGGCGAGGATCGAGCGGTGGCCCAGCGCGCGAGGACCGGTTTCGGCCGCTCCTTGAAAGATCCCCAGGGCACCATCTTGTGAGACGATGCAGGCTGCCAAGTCTCCTACGGCGGCGAGTGTCGCAGGGTTGTTGATGTTGCCAAGTTCTCGCGATTCGATGTCTTCCGAAGCGTCGAGCGCCGCTTGAATCTCTTTGTCGGATGACGCGCGGCCACAGTAGAAGGCGTGACGCATCGGCTCACCCGTCTTGGCACCCGCGAGCATGGCGAACTGCATCGCCGCCCCAACTGGGACACCGGCATCACCAGGGATTGGTGGAACCCAGAGCTTGAGATGCGCGTCGAGACCAAGGTTGCGGAGATACCAGTCGCGATCGAAGTGCTCGACCAGTTTCATGTTGGCCAGACAATTGAGGGCGGTTCCGCCCGTCATCACCAACCGGTCGCTTTGGGAAGTACGGATGAAGTGCTCGACGATGTGAAAGATGACGTCCTCGAAAATGAGTTGAGTGGCAGCCGAAAGATCGACCCGGTCGCGCGTGATTGCCGAGTGACGCACGTCATCAACACTCAGAACCGCATCGGGGTTCCACATTTTGTCTTGAGGAATCGGCGGGCCGATTATGTCCACCAGCGGCTGTCGGAAAGGGTCAAGCTCGCCGCCGTGCTGCCAATTGGCCATCGTCCGATTGACGGAAACGACGCCATCGGCCCCGAAGTAGAAAATCTGTCGCAGGCGTTTGTAGTACGGATTGGTCAGCCGATTGCCGTCTCCCCAAGCGGCCGCTCCCATGTAGCGGCCTTCGCTGCTGAGTGACGTCCAGCCTCCTTTCGAAGAACTGATGATCGAATAAAAAGTACCGAGCGACTCGACAATGCTGTCGTTCTTCCGCAGGCAGGTGAGCTTCCCGTCCTTGACTACAAACAGCGACATGGCCCCTTCGTCACCGAAGCCATCGAGCACGGTCACCATCACCGGTTCGGTGCATTTGTTGAACGGCGAGAGTGCGAACGACATGCTCGCGTGATTCGCGTGATGTGGCATCGAGATGACCGACTGCGGGTGATTCAACCCAAACTGCTGCTGCAATCGAGCCGGAAGTCGGCCGACTTCCCAGAAGTAGCCCCGGAAGTCAAAGCTGGGTGACGTTCGCTTATCCCACAACCGCAGCCCTTCCGGAAACTGCTCGAACATCATGCGGAAGCCGAGGGCCAGGAGATCCGAGTAGTTCCAGGTGAGCAGCCACGCATGGATGTCTTGCGGAGCGAGGCCGTGTTCCGCGAGCCGGCTTTGCAGGACTGTGAGCGTCTCTTCGGGATGTTCGTCACAGTGTTTGATCCCGCGAAAGCGCTCTTCCTCGTCATTGGAGACGAGTCTCATGCCGCGTTCGGGATGAACTTCAATGAGTGCCACGCCGCTGTTGTGGCCGGCGGGACCGATGCCAACCAACCAAACCGTCTCACCACGTGAAAGTTTCTCCCGCATCTCTTGGAGCTTTTGCCGCGCATACGGTTTGTCGAGCGTGTAGACATGCCGGCTCTCAAGAAACATTCGGCAGAAAAACCGTGAGATGGAATGCGCTATTTTTCCCAACCACGCAAAGCGCGGACGGTAATGTCCGAAAACACGACTCATGCCAACCCCGTTAGATGGAAACGATCGTCGTCGGCCTCCCTTGTGGCCATGACCTGACGATCATGCGACTCGGCCAACACATCCCGTCCCTACCGCCGAGCAAATTCCTTTTAACAGCATTCGACAACAAGGTCTATCAGCACGATAACCCCCGTTGCTGGGCCTGACACCGGTCACTGGGCTTCCTTTCCTTTCAAATCTCGTCTGTTACGATCCTCCGCTCAACCATCCGGATCGCCTTGAAAATCAGGGCTGCCGAACCAGAATCACTACCTCGTGGAGTCAGAGAGTGCTCGATGCGTACGCGGATCGCTGGGCGCTGATTACCGGAGCTTCCTCCGGAATCGGAGCAGAATTCGCGCGCCGGCTCGCGGCTCGCGGGACGCACCTCATTCTGACCGCTCGCCGCAAGGCAATGCTGGAAGGACTCGCTGAAGAGTTGCATACGCGGCACGGGACCAAGACCGAAATCCATGTCGGTGATTTGAGCGATCCCGCCGAACCACAGCGGTTGTGCGACGCGATTCAGGCCAAGGGAATCTCCGTCGAATTGCTCGTCAATAATGCGGGGTTTGGCTGCATCGGGACGATCGCCGAGGCTGACCGCACTCGAATGCTGGAGCTGATGCGACTGAATAACCAAGCGCTCGTCGATCTGACGTACCGATTCCTTCCAGGCATGCTGGATCGCGGACACGGCGGCATCATCAACGTCTCGTCCGCCGCTGCGTTTCAGCCTGTCGCCTACATGCCGGTCTACTCGGCGAGCAAGGCGTTTGTGCTGCACTTCAGCGAAGCGTTGTGGGCGGAGAGTCGTGATCGAGGAGTCACGGTCACCGCGCTTTGTCCGGGAACAACGCAGACCGACTTCTTTGATGTGGCGAATGTCCCCGGCTGGTTGAAGAAACATCGGTCTTCGACCGTTGAACAAGTCGTGCGGGCGGCACTCAAGGCGCTCGAACGCCGGAAACAATGTGTCATTCCCGGTTGGCATAATCGACTGGTGACGCTCTTGGTCCGTCTCGCACGGCGAAAGACGGTGGTCCTTCAGTCGATGAAGTACTTTCGACCGCGACCGAAGGACGACTCATCGCTGTCGTAGCCGCGGCAAGAGAAAAGAGTTCGTTGATGAAGTCTGTGCAATTCGATCAATTCGGCGAACCGGCGAACGTGCTTCACCTGCGCGAGGTCGATGTGCCTCAGCCCCAGTCGGGCGAAATACTCGTGCGAATGTTGTTGAGTCCGGTGAATCCGTCCGACTTGATGACCATTCGTGGCGTTTACGGCAAGCTACCGAAATTGCCGTGTACTCCGGGGTATGAGGGAGTCGGCGTTGTGGAAGCCAGCGGCGGTGGCTTGCTGGGAAGATTGTTGGTTGGCAAGCGAGTCGCGCTGCTCAACGGGATCAACGGCAATTGGCAGGAGCGGACAACCGTGCTCGCGAAACAAGCCGTTCCGCTTCCGCGCGGTTTGGCGTCGGAACAAGGGGCGACATTTTTCGTGAACCCGACAACAGCGTTTGCGATGACTCGCCGAGTACTCGCGGTGCCGTCCGGCGAATGGTTGCTGCAAACGGCCGCCGCGTCGGAACTGGGCAAGATGGTGATCCGCCTCGGTTGCCGGTTTGGATTCAAAACGTTGAACGTCGTTCGCCGTGCGGAACAGGCCGAGGCGCTGAAGCAGCTCGGTGCGGATGCGGTTGTGATTTTCGACCCGGCGCAACAATCAGCCGAAGAGCTACAACGCGAAGTGCGGAACGCGGTCGGATCACGCGGCGTTCGCTTCGCGATCGATCCCGTGGGCGGAGCGACCGGGTCCGCCGTGGTGCAGTCCCTTGCTCCCGGCGGTCGGCTGTTGGTGTATGGCACGCTGTCCCCGGAGCCGCTGAGTTTTTCACCGCGCGATCTCATGACGCCAGGAGCTTCAATTGCCGGTTTCTGGCTGGCTCGCTGGCTGCCTCAGTTGGGCTTGCTGACTAAGCTCAAACTGATTCGCACAGTATCCAGCTTGATTCAAGATGGAACACTGACGTCCGACATCGGCGAGATATTCCCGCTCGATCGAGTGATTGAAGCCATCCATGCTGCCGAGACACCCGGACGAGCGGGCAAGGTTTTGCTGCGGATCGCAGACTAACTCGCAGAGGTTGTGAACTTTTCGTGGGATAAGCTTCCAGCTTGTCATCCTCAGAAGCAGTTCCGACAAGCTGGAAGCTTATCCCACGTAATTCTTCGCAGACTCGCAGCGTCAGCGAGGGCGAAAGTGTGGCGGTGCAAACTACAACGTCCGCCCTTCAACCGCGCTCCCCTCCTGATCCGGATTGATTTCTGGAGCCTTTCGCTTTCGCCCGCGTCGGCCGCCTCGCGAGGTTTCGCTGGAATCGTTGGGTTGCAGCGTTTCCCAATCACGATCTGTCGGCAACAGATCAATCAACGGCGACACCGCTTGAGTCTGTGGCTGCGGCACGGCGGCGATCAAGCGTTTTGCCCACGCATCGGATTCATCGAGAAAAGTTTTCTTCAAAGCCTGAGTCGCTTCATCGTGCTTCGCTTCTGGGAGCAATCGCCAAATCAAGCGAGACAGGTTTTCCAGCTCGCTGCTGGAGCGGTTGTATTCCAGTCCCGTGATCGCCAGTTTCCAAGCGGCTAAGAGATCCGCCTGCGACGCTCGCTCGCTGGCCAGGCTTACCCAAACGGTGGGCAATGCCGGGTCGCGTCGCACTGCCTCTTGAAAGAAAGGGACTCCGGCGGTCAGATCGCGTGCTTGCGCCATCTGTCGGCCGACAAAGGCGTGATAGCGGCCAATCCAGATGGGATGCAGCACGCCGTAAACCGCCACTGGAACCAAGAGATGTCCTCCCAGCCACATCAGCCAGCCGAATCGGGCACGCGACGCGCGCGCATTGAGCCAACCGTAACCGACGCCGACGAAGTGCGCGAGGTTGGCGATGTTGAGCAGGCCGGCCGCCGTCAACACCACGCAGATCATTAAGCAGGCCCACAGATTCCGGACGACTCCGTCATGCACTCGATCAGCAACGCCTGAGTCATCGTGGCGCGCGACCAAGCACCAGCCAAACATCGCACAGCCAACACCTGATAGACCGATCGGATTGTGCTGCAAATAAAACTCAGACAGCATCGGGATCAACGCGGCGAAAAACCAAAAGCTGAGATAAGCCACGCGACGCATCCGCCGCTCCATCAGTGGTCCCAGAAACCATAACGTGCTCACGTTGAAGAAGAGGTGCAACAGATTCGCGTGATGAAACGCGCTCGCCGGGATTCTCAGCCAACGCCACCACGGTCCGTCCCACAAATCGAACGGCCCATGAATCTCTTTGATGGAGAGATCTCGCACTCCCCCGAAAGTGTTGCGGGCCATCACGTCCGCCACGCGTGTTTGTTCAAACTCAACGGCGAAGAACAAAACGACGGAAGCAGCTAGCAGCACAAAGGTGATCGGAGCCTTGCGGAAATCACGAGCTAACGCGGCAAACATTCGGTTCAACTTTCTGTGGACGGTTCGCCGCGAGTTGTAACGGCAATTTCCCTATGGCGTGTAGCTCACGCAGTGAACCGCGGGGACCACAGCAGCCCCAAGATTCCCAAGCCATAAAACGTGTATTCGACATCCGCTTGTTCGTCCCAACTCGCTCCCCGAAAACCGCCGGTGGGGAATTCAATCTGTTGCGTGATGAACGCTTCGAGGTTCGCCACATTCAACAGATCGAGCAATCCGAAATCCTGAGCGACCAGCAGTCCCGTAAACGTGGAGAGCCCGTCCGAGAAGGGAATCCGTGAGTTGGCTTGAAAGCCTCCTTCAGAGCCGCGCACCGATTTCAGAAAATCGCGCAGGTCTGTCGTGAGTTGATCGTCGGCAAATCCCAATCGTTGCAACAACACGGCGGCGGCAGCGGTCGGGTTTGTGCCGCTGGTTTTCATGGGTGCAATCTCGACAAACCCGCCGTCATCACGCTGGCGGTCCAGAATGAACTGTCCGAGTTTGTTCGGTTTGACCACCTTCTTGCCGAGCAATTCATAAGTCATCGCGACCAGAAACGATTGATAGGTGCTGCCGAGCGCCCCCTCCACCGACTTCGCATAACCGCCGTCCGAGGTCCGCACGCTTTCGAGCTTCTGACCAATCTGGTCCGCCCAGTCGGACGGCTCGTTGGCAAATGGGTCGGGACCACCGAACGCCTGCGTCACCAGCGCCGAATACAGCCAACTGATGAGATCAACGACGTGCAGCTTGCGCCAATCAAAGCCTTGAATGAAGCGGCCAACCTGTGTCGCCTCCTCGATCGACATCCCACCGAGCACACCCAGTCCACGAACGGCGAAACTGGTGTAATACAGATCGCTGTCTCCCTCACGTCCCAAGAAGCCGCCGTCGCGCTGCTGTCGCGAAAAGATGAACTGGCGATGTCGTTCGCGGCGTTCTGGTTCCAGTCGCATCAGCCCGGCGGCAATCCGGTTGCCGAGTTGCAGTAGATACGGTTCGGGATCGGGCATGAGGAGTCTGTGGTCTGGCGTTCTTGATTCTTGGGTCGTCGGTCGAGGCGAAGGATATACCGCACGAGGGGGATTATTGACACGAACCCCACGAGGCAAGCTCTGGCCTGATGACAACCCCGAAAGTTGGGCAGGAAGGAGAGCGGTGGTTGAATCAAAACTGTTGCGTCAGGAGTTTCATCCGTGTTCCGGCTTTGCCGAACTGCGGATGAAAAACTGCGAGTCCGCCGAGGGCATATTGCCAGATTTTTTTGTCCCACATCTTTTTGTCAGCCGTTTGAAATACAGAGCTGACAAAAAAATGTGGGACAAAAAATCGAGAAGCAGGGCCAAAGAATTCGCATAACGATCGGTGACTCGGTTGGGTTACGAGCGATGCCCGGGTCAGGTTCACTTCACCACCAAACTCACTTGCTCAATCGCCGCGTGGCCCGACTTGCGGAACGGTCGCGGCAGCGGTTGAGCGATCCCTTTTTCGTCGATGGTCCGTGAACGGAGCGAATAATCTCCGGCAGGCAGACCCGGTAGCAGCGCGGCCCAGTGGACTTTACTCAGCCGCATTGGCCACGTCTTGGGGCGACCCTCGGAATCAAAGCCCAACGTGTTGGACGGGATCTTTTCATCGGGCAGTTCGCCGCCCCAGGACTTCGGCGGAGACAAAATCTGGGCATCGCTCCATGTGGCCATTGTGAAGTTCGGATCGTTGGCAGGCTCGGTCCCCTTCGGGCAAATCCAAACTTGGACCTTGTTCAGTCCAGAGATGCCGACCTGCGCATAGCCGGTCACCGGGATCGGCTGGTTGGCGGCGACTTCTTTGGGGACCGAAAGCGTCGAGGCCCAGGTTTTCAGCGGGCTATCGACGTCGTTGTTGCCGTCGATGTACGTGTCGTTCGCGTAAGCGAGGTTCGTCAGCACGATGTGGCTGAGCCACTTGATCGACTTGAAACCATAAGCCTCCGGCACGACGACTCGCACCGGGCCGCCTCGTTCGGGCGACAAGAATTGGCCGTTGAGCTTGTAACAAAGAATCACCGGCGGCAGATCATACGGTTCTTCGAGCACTCGACCGATCGGCAGCGAACTGCGAAAAATCTGCTTCGGATCGTCGTTGTGATAGCCGTAGTAAAACACGCGCCGCAGATTCTCGACCGGCTGCGTCCGCCAAATGATCTCGCGCAGCGGCACCCCTTCCCAAATGCCCGTGCCGAGCGGACAGCCGATGTTCAGACAGGTCATCACCTTTGCAAACCGGACCGCATGTGTCTCGGCCATTTGCATCAGTCCGGCGAAGTCGAGCGCTGTTCCGTCCGCCTTCGTCATCGGCTTCTTGATCCGCGCCGGCTGCTCGGTGTCAGAGGTCACTTCTAACTTCCAAGTCTCACGCGTGAGCCCGACTTCCGTCCGCTTTTCCTCAGGCAATGAATGCGGCAACGGCTTGCCTCGCGATACGTCGCGAAACTTGCTCGGCGGTGTGAGAAACGATTCGAGCTTGCCGATTGCCTCGGCCAACTCCGGCGCGAGTTCCTCGCCACGTGCCGTTCGCGGACCTGCCACGAACGCGGCGGCTCCGACCACGCCCAGGTTCAAAAAGAATCGTCGAGTCAGTCCGTTGTGCTCACGCAGAAATTGTTCGAGTGTGTTCATGTTCGGCTCAGTTTTGACGGCGTGACAATCAGTCTGAAACAAACGAAGTCCCGACAACTCCACCGAGCTTGCCTCAGTGGAAACAGGGCTTTTGCACTACGCTCTGTGCCACTTGAAATGCCACGCCACGTAGTGCAAAAGCCCGCGAACCACCGAGGCAAGCTCGGTGGGGTCGCTGACTTAATTTGGCAACGCCACTTGGTCCGGTGACATCAAGTAGCCGATCAGGTCGCGGACTTGTTCATCACTCAGATTCTGAAACAGACCGTCGGCCATCAGCGACAGCGTCGAAGTCTTTTGCTCTTCGATGTCGGAGCGTTGAATCGTGATGCGGTCGTTTTGGGTTTGCACGGTCAACGTCTTCTCGGTCTTCTCGACGACGACACCGTTAATGACGCGGCCGTCGGCCATGTTGAAGACCGTCATGCGAAAATCGGCGGCGACGGTGGCACTTGGATCGAGAATGTTCTCCAGCAAGTAATCGAGGTTGCGACGATTGCCGCCGGTGAGGTCCGGTCCAGCGGATTTGCCGCTGCCGAAGAGGACGTGGCAGTTCGAGCAAGTCTTGTTGAACAACGCTCGACCGTTGCTGAGGTTTGCGTCTTTCAGACGTAGCGGCGTGAGCTTCTCTTTCCACTGCGTCGTGAGTTTCTGCTTCTCGGCGTTCGACGTGCGGACTTCGCCCCACACGGTCGTCAGTTGCTGCGTCAGTTCGTCGTTGCTGAAGCTCAGAATCTGCCGCGCGTGAAAGGCGGAAACATCGCGGCGCGGGATCTGATTCGCGGCGACGGCAGCGAGCAATTCCTTCGCCGAATTCGGTCGCGAGACCAGTGTACTCAGCGCAATGTTGCGACCTTCGGGACTGAGCTGTCCCCATTTGCCAATGACTCGCTTCGCAGTTTCCGGATGATCGACGGTCGCCAAGCCGCGAATTGCCTCGATCATCATTTCGCGATCATCGACCAGCTTGAGTAGCAACGTGACCAAGTCGTCCGGCTTCGACGTGATCAAAGCTCGCAACGCTTGCTGACGCGCGGCGACATCAGCACCGCCATCAGTGATCAGCTTCCTCACTTCCGCCAACGCGCGCCCGTCACCGAACACGACGGACAATTCGCGAGCCGCTGTTTGGAGTTCGCCTGAGCCACTCTTGTTGATCTCGGCAGCGAGACTGCTCCAGTTTCCCGGTGCGGGGGCTCGCGACCAGCCGCGCAAGGCTTCGGCCATACCGCGCACAACGTCCGGACGAATCGCCGCGTTTCCCGGTTGGAACGCCTGAGCGATCAACGCCTCGACCGTTTGCGGATGCTCTTCGATATCGAGCGTCAGCCGCCGCGCGATGAATTGCCGCAGCATCGGAAACTTCGCTCGCTGAGCCAGATTCACGGCCAGCGCCGGTTGCCGAGTCACCGCCGGTTCGATGCCGTACCAAATCAACAACGGCAGCATGTTGTCGTTCACGAAGTCTGCTTTCGCCGTCAGCCCCATCGCGATCAACCAACGCTGCATCCACAACGCACTCGCATCGAGCTTTGTGCCGCTGAACGCCACTTCCGGCCCCGCAGGGAATCGCCTCAAGGCGGAGGCCAGATGAATCTGCACAATCCCCGATTTCTCGGACAACGCCAATTGCCCGAATGCTTGAGCGATCCGCAACGCTTCAGTCGCTTCGAGCCGATCAAAGTGTTCTTCGCTGAGCAGCCGCACGGCCCAAACGCGCACGTACTCGTCCGCGTGCCGCAATTGTTGAATCAGCCACACGTCGTCCAGCGCGTCCATCGACGCCAAGCACCACATCGCTCGCAGCCGAGTCACCGTCGAGGACTTGTTCGCCATGAACAGTTCGAGCAACTTCGCTCGCGCCTCGGTCATGTCGCGACCGTCCGCCGCTCGCTCTTGCAAAACGCGCCGCGATTGCCGCGCGAACCAATCGTTCGTGCTGGTCTGCATCGACACGAGCTGCACATCGTCCGCCGTCGCAAGATTGAGCGGCTCGGCCTTCTGCGGCTGACCATGCACGACTTTGAAAATTCGCCCCGACGTCCGATGCACTCCGTCGTTTTCGTGGCATTCGCCGATATCGGACCAGTCGGCCAAATACACGCCGCCGTCCGCCGCGCTGATTAACTCAACTGCTCGAAACCACGGATCGCTCGTGAAGAGAAAATCGGCGTCGTGCTTCGCGACGAAACCGGCGTCATGTCGCTCCAGCCGATCGCAGTTCAACCGGTGCCCGTGCAAGTTCACGGTAAAAGCCTTGCCGCGATAGTTCTCCGGCCAGTTGTCTCCCTGATAAATCATCAAGCCGGAATGCGCATGTCCGCCACCTGCCGCCGAGGTCGTATCTGTTACGCCCAGCTTGCGAATGTCGCTCCACGCTTCTTTTGTGTCCCAGTGGAAATGGTCGGCCGTTTGTTCCATGACACCGAACAAGTTCGGATTGAAATGCGTGCCGTACATCCGTCGCCAATGCGCGTTCGGAACAACGTGCCACAGATGCCCGATGACCGTGTTGATCAGAAACATTTCGCCATGTTGATCGAAGTCAAAGCCCCACGGATTCGTGGTGCCGTGAGCGACCGCCTCGAAGGTTTTTTTGGTCGGGTGATATCGCCAAACGCCGCAGTTGATTTTGTCCCGCTGCGATTCACTGGCTCCCGGCGGACCAACCAGCGACGTCGCCAAGATGCCGTGCCGGCCATACAGCCAGCCGTCCGGCCCCCATCTCAGCCCGTTGACGATGTTGTGCCGCACCGCGTTCCCATCCCAGCCATCGAGGACCACGATCGGCGGCCCGTCCGGTTTGTCGTCGCGATCGCGATCGGGAATGAACAACAAGTGCGGAGCACACAACGCCCACACGCCGCCGAAGCCGACTTCCACGCTGGTCAGCTTCTGAGCCTGATCCCAGAACACCGTTCGCTTGTCGCATTTCCCGTCGCCGTCGGTGTCTTCCAAGATCACGATTCGATCGCGCTGCTTCGTGTCAAAATTCACCGCGCTTTCGGCATACGTATTGTTCTCGGCGACCCACAATCGGCCGCGCTCGTCCGTCGTGAACCCGATCGGTTGCAGTAC
>JANNDA010000993.1:0-13517 GCA_031387195.1 Planctomyces sp.
GTTGGAGACCAAACCACGTCGGAACCCGAAATCACCGGTGGCGGACAACCCCGAAGCTGTCCTTGAGCAACTCTCACAACCACCGATGCAAGATCCGAATCAACGTGGCCTGCCCCAACCAGGACTGAATCAAAATGGCATGGCACCCAATGGACCCAATCAGCAAGGCATGCCTCAAATGGGTTTCCCGAACTCATTTCCTGGGCAGATGGGTAGCCCCGGTCAAAACTTTGGGATGCCGGGACAGATGCCAGGCGCGCTTCCCACGATCGAATTTCCGCTGGCGGAGATTTTCAATCTTCGACCTGTCGAGAAGATCGGCAAAACAAAACAAGTCATTACGAATCGCGACGGCTTTATCACCGTGCTTGGAGCGTCGCCGAAAGACGGCACCCTGACTAAGCCCGCCGACTCTGTGCGCATCGTTGGTCGCAGATTGGGAGTTGTGGAATTGACCTTGATCGGCGAGACGGGGGAAAAGACCTATCGCCTTAAGATCACTCCGAGTGTGGCTCAACTGGAGACGTTGATCGCGCGGCAGTTCCCACTTTCCAGTGTCGAGGTCACGGCGGCCGGTGATCACATGCTGGTTGCGGAAGGAACGGTGGAGACTCCCGGAGATGTCGAGGGGATTCTCACGCTCTTGCAGACCTTCGTCGGCAGCAAAGGCAAAGTGATTAACGGAATCAAAGTCGCAGGAGTGTCGCAGGTCCAGTTGGAAGTCGTTATTGCTCGTGTCAATCGAACGGAATTCAGACGCTTAGGATTGAATTTCGAATATGCCGGCAAAGGTGGTTTCGGCGGCAGTCAAATTGGAAAAGCCGGCGGTGTCACACAGATCGCGTCGTCCGTTGCAAACACGGCTGCAACATCAGGAGGAAACGCCTTCCAAAACATAGGTGGTGCTGCGACATCCGCGATTATGCCTGAGTCGACAGTCTTCGCGGGAGTGACCCATGAGCTTCAGCAATTCATGGCTCAGCTTGAGTTTTTGAAGAAAAACGGAGTCGCAAAGGTGCTGGCTCGGCCGACTCTGATCACTCTCTCAGGGCGCCCCGCCGAGTTTCTGGTGGGTGGCGAGCAACCCTTTCCGTACCAAGTGAGTGTCCTCAGTCAACCCAGTGTCGATTTCAAAAAGTTTGGAACACGGCTCAATTTTTTGCCGGTGATCTTAGGGCCGGACAAAATTCGACTCGACCTTGTTCCGGAATTCAGCATTGTTGATGAAAGTTCACTGACAACCATCGGTGGTATCCAGGTTCCAAGATTTATCACTCAACGAATTCACACAGTCGTCGAGATGGAACCTGGGCAGACTCTCGTGCTAGGAGGATTGCTCCAGACGGAAGCCACCAGCCAAATCGACAAGGTTCCCTATCTGGGAGATCTGCCGTTTGCGGGAGCTGCATTTCGTAGAGTGACGCATAGTGAAAATGAATTGGAACTGCTGATTGTCGTAACACCTCGCTTGGTGCATCCACTGGATGGTTCCGATGGGCCGGTGTCGATTCCCGGCGATGAAAGCCGGGTGCCGACCGACAAGGAACTGTTCTTCCACGGATTGCCGGAGGCCCCGCACTGTCCGGATCCGAGTGCATTGGGCTATTCACAAGGCTTACGCGAAAGCTCGAAACAACCACGTCAAGAGCCGAACGATTCGAACCAGACGACCATCCAGCCAGTGGTGGCACAGGCACAAGGCAAACCACCCACGAAATCGAAATCATGGCTTCGTTTTCCGAGTGGCACACGCCAAACGGAAAGAGTTTCTCAACCTCGTCCAGGCTCGAATCCCTCACTCGTGGCTCAGCGTGTCTCAATGCCAAAGACGGCTCAGTCGGCAAATGTAAAGACGGCCCAGCCGACAAATGATCGTTGAGTGCGGCAACAACGTCCCTGTGGATATTGGCCATTTCACGGACTCATTTTCTGGATGCTGAAATGAACGATCCTCACGCGATGACAGCCTTCTTACGGTTTTCGAGTTACTTCTCAGTTTGCACCGCCTGTGGCGTTGCCTGTTTGGCCGGATGCGCAACCGACTGCGACAATCACCCGAAGTACACTCCGCATGAATACACGCAAGCCGCTAAGTATTCGGTGAACCGAGATTTTGAAATGCAGGCCAACAACGGCCAAGTGCTCGATCAAACCATCTGGAACTACCAATTTTATGAGGACAGCGAGGAGCTTCGTGCGTCTGGTCGCGCGTTTCTGGATCGTTTGGCCAATCACTATCCACTGCGATGTTCGGGGTTGTTTTTGCAATCCGCGCACGACATCACCTTCAAGCCGGACGACGTCGATGGTTACTTTGCGCGACGGCAGGAACTGAATGCACTCCGCGTGAAATCAATCACGGAGTATCTGCAACACGCGGCACCCGGAAACACTCTGGCAGTGCAAATCCATGACAAACCACCGGTCGGATTGCCGAGCGACGAAGCCGGTCGATCGTACATCTTGATGGCTCGAAAGGCCCCTCAAGGTCTCTTGTCCCCGGATATCACGGCTTCGCGATTTTCGATCAGCGGCGACGGTGGTGGTGGCGGGGGCGGTGGCAGCATTGGTGACGCCGGAGGCGGGGCACTTCCGCAGGCACTCGGTGGAGCCATGCCGTCAGATGGAGGGGCTCCGGACTTTAGCGCCGATACTCCCACTTCATCCGGTCCCTCAGGCCCTTCAGGACCACCCGGAGGTTAATCTTTCGTCGGGAATCGCGGTTGGTGTTAGTCTTATCCACTCGGAAGACACCGAGTCGGCGCTGCGGAAGTTTCTTCGTGCGGCTCGAGCTCAATGGGCAGCATGCATCGAAGGGACGTTCATGTCGCGTTGGTATTCAATTCTTGGCATCGGACTTTTGCTGTTCGCGTCCACCGTAGTCCCACAGGACATGGCGCGTCCACAGTTAGCTCGCCGTGCCATGAATGCTGATGTACTCGACCTCGCACAGCTTGATGCGCGACGGGAAATGTTGGAGCTGCAAATCCAGGGACTTCGAAAATCGAAGTCACCTCGCGATCTGCTTTCGTTGGCCGTCGACACGCACGACTTGTCGTTGGTGTCTGCGGCGACCGGCGATTTCACGCAAGCGGAAGCGTTGGTTCGCGAGTCGCTTGGTGTGTTGGAACGAATGCCGGGCGAAGACCGTAATCTGACCATCTGCTTGGGCACGTTGGGTTGGTTGCGTGCCACTCAGGGTGACTATGCGACCGCTCGCTCGCTCTATGACCGTGCGGCGCAACTCTGCAAGAAACGGAAGGCGGTGGCCGACTACGCGCTGGCACTCGACGATCAAGCGGCGCTGGAGTTGGACCTGGGGGACGATGAGGCGGCTGAGAAGTTGTACTCACAAGCATTCGCCGAACGTCAGCAAGCCAAATTGCCGTCAACGCATCCTGACGTCCGAGCCAATCTCCATAATCTCGGATTAGTTTACGAACGGCTCGGCAATCCGATTCGAGCGGAGGAGTTGTTGACAGAGAATCTGAAAGCGACCAGAGCCGCGCGCGGCAGCCACAGCGAACTGGCTCATAGTCTGGAAACTCTGGCGTTTGTCTTGGGTCGTCAACGACGGTTCCCCGAGGCCGAGTCGTTGTATCAGCAATCTTTGGCCACGTATCAGCAACCACGCCCCGGCGAAAAGAAGGCTCCGCCTGCCTCGTCGGGTTATGCGCGGGTTCTGAACAATTTGGGCTTTCTTTACGCCAAACAAGGGGACTTCGCGAAGGCCGAGCCGCTGCAAATGGAGGCTCTCATTTTGCGAGAGAAGTTGCTCGGCAAAAAGAATTTGGAATATGCAGACGGCTTAGAAGATGCCGCGGTGATGTCCTTCGCCAAAGGCGCGACCGCAGTCGCCAGAGACAAGATCATCGAATCACTAAACGTGACTCAGTTCCATTTGGACGTTGCGGCCAACGTGCAAAGCGAGCGGCAGCAATTGTTGATGGCGAAATCACTACGCCGCCGGCTCGATCTGTACTTGTCGATGACCGAGGGGACCGCGGCCGACGAAGTCTATGCGCGAGTTCTGATTTGGAAGGGAGCTGTTTTCCGACGACAGCATGGCATGCGTCTGGCTCGCGAGAACCCAAAACTCAAGCATCAGTTTGACGAAATCAGCCGTGTTGCCCGTCGCTTGTCGTCGCTCGTACTTGCTCCGCCTCCCAATCTCAATCGCGAGAAATGGGATCAAGAGGTTCGTGAGTTGATGGCACGCAAGGAACAACTCGAACGGGAACTGGCTTCGGAACAAGGTGGCGAGATTCCGATCTCGGGGGCCACTCGCCCCAACGAGTTGGCTGCGGCACTCCCACCGGGAGGAGTTCTCGTGGACTATCTGCGTTATGAACGCACGGTCTCCGACAAGCCTGGCCTCGAAGGTCGTATCGCGTGGCGTAGCGAGTCGAACTATGTCGCCTTCGTTATCACACAATCGAGAATTGCGCGCATTGATCTTGGACCTTCCGCACCGATTGATGCCGCCGTGACGTCTTGGCGAAGCACCATCAATCGCAAGGCTGCGGTCACTGGTGAAAAGGATCCTGCGGTCACGTTGCGACAACTGATTTGGGCACCCCTCGAAGGGGAATTGGGAAACGCTGCGATCGTGCTTGTGTCTCCTGATTCCGGATTGAATCGCCTGCCATTCGGAGCGCTGCCAGGAAAGGACTCGAAGAAGTTTCTGTTGGAGGAAATCGCGATCGCCGTCGCACCAGTGCCGCAACAATTGCCTGAATTGGTTCGACGTCAGCGCACTCGTCTCGCGGCCACAAAATCAGATCCTCTTGGTGTGGAAGCCGCTTCATCGCTGCTTGTTTTGGGAGCCGTCAATTTCGACGGTCAGTCCGGTTCCACTTCGCCAAACCGAGTGATTGCGAGTCGCGCCGCACCACGTAGTGCTGTGGGAATCGAGCTCCATCAATGGCGAAAGCTGGAAGCGACGGAAGGTGAGATCGCCAGCATTGCCAAGCGATTTCGCAAACAGTTCGACCAAAGCAAAGTCACGGAGCTCGAAGAGGACGAGGCGACGGAGTCCGCGTTGTGTGAACAAGCTCCGCAGCACCACTTCTTGCACTTGGCAACTCACGGCTTTTTTGCGTCCGAACGCCTGAGGTCAGCACTCGGCGAATCGCGGTCAGGTATGAACTCCGCAAATGCCGACGTCGTTGGCTATCATCCCGGACTGCTTTCGGGGTTGGTCTTAGCCGGTGCGAATCAACCCGTCGATGCGTCCCGTGATGATGGCATTCTTACAGCGTTAGAAGTTGCGGAACTCGATTTGAGGAATGTCGAATTGGCAATCCTCAGCGCTTGCGAAACTGGCCTGGGAGAAGAGGCGGGTGGCGAAGGCATCCTCGGTTTACAACGAGCATTTCATGTCGCCGGAGCACGCACGGTGGTGGCCAGCCTTTGGGAAGTGAATGACGAGTCAACTCGAGCATTGATGGAACGATTTTACGACAACCTCTGGAAGAAAAAGCTGTCCGGCTTAGAGTCTCTTCGCGAAGCTCAGTTGTGGATGCTCCGTGAAGGGCAGACCCGAGGGCTTGTTCGCCAGACACCAACTTCAGAGTCCGACTCTCGAACTCCGCCGTTGTATTGGGCGGCGTTTGTGCTCAGCGGCGATTGGCGATGAGTGACTTCGCGATTCATCGACTTTGATTTCGTCCCGGCGACATTTTCAGCGTTGGCTCTACAATCCGCGAGCAAGATGTCCGACACGCCCTGCCCGGCACGTTTGATCTGAGCGGAGAAGTGGCGTGGTCAGATGCAGACAACGAGTGGTTGCAACACGGAACGGTGATCATGGTGATTGAGCAAGCGATGGTGGTCGCGTGGAGTCGATGGGGACGAAGACTTGTCGTTAGCGGACTGGTTTCGCTAACTCTCGTCGGAGCCGTGGCACAACCTCAAACGCCAGAGTCTTCGGACCAAGCGAGGTCGTTCGCGCCGCAGCAGGCAGTGATCTTGAAGCTGTCCGCATCAGGTGACTTAGACATTTCCGTGCTCAAGGCGACGGAGCCACAGCCGGCTAAAACGCCAGATGCTCTGCTCATTTGGAAGTCGTCATCGGGACGCGAGCGATGGGCGGTCATGAAGGCGGGTGGTGCGTGGCCGGCCGAAGACGGGGCTCATGAAACCATCAACGCGCTGAGCGCGGGGACTCGCGGAAACGACTCGCGTGCGCTGGGCGGTGTGTCGGCAGGAGCGGCATTGGCCTCGACGATACAGCTTGAGCCGCTGGAGGGAACCACGCTCACGCGCGGAGCAGCTTTTGTTTCTCCACAAGACAACGCGGAGATTCTTTCGTCACGCCCGACCATTCGTCGGCCCAGTGAAAAAGGAAAACTCCCCGCTCGCACCGCAATCATTTCTGTTGGGAATTCGGACGAAGCTTTGTTGCGGATTCCTTTCCGCGAGGGACAAGCGCAAGTCGCACTGGCTGACTTCGCGGATTGGCCGACAGCGATGAAAGAGGGGCTCGCCGCCGGAAGCTACACGTTGCGATTTGAAAAGGGGGTCGAGCGGAATCGTTTCACCGTTCTCGACGAGAAACAGCGAAAGCGGTACTGGCAACCTATCGCGTCGATGATTGGTTTGGCGGGGCGAAAAGACGATCCTGTCGCCATGCAGTTCGCTGTCGAGCATCTACTCAGTTTTCAAACGGATGACGAGTCTCCCCGGTTTCTGAGCGACGCCCTCGACCTCTTGGAGTCGGTGCCGTCTGAGAAGCTGATCGCGCCGCTTCAGCGATCTCAAAAAAGTCTTCGCGAATGGATGGACAAACTGGCGACCGATCCGGCTTATCGTCAGGGACGAGTGGCGACGAGTTCGCTCGGAACGGAGACCGGAATCGAGGCGATCGATGCCGCACGAAAACTCATCGCTTCAGGGAATTGGACCGAGGCGATCAAAGAACTCGACCAGATCAACGAGGCTGGCGAGGACGCGACGGCTCGACGCCAGCGAGGATTGAAAGCGCTCTATCGCGGCGTGATTTTCGCAGAAGCGGGCGTCGGTCAAGCGGCGGAAGCGATCCGTCAATTCGAGCATGCCTTGGTCTTGCTGGCCGCGTTGCAGGACGCTCCGAACGGGCCTCTTGATTTGTTGCGGGCTCACAATAACTACGCGAACTTCCGCTTATTGATTGCTCAGAGCAGCCTCGGCAATCACGCCTTCCAAATGGCCGCTGGCGTCGATCAACCGATTTCAAGTTGCTTGCTGAGTCTGATGGAAGCGCGCGAACAATACGGAGCGGCGCTGGATGTCGCCGTGAAGCTCAAAGATCAACCGTCTGCCCACGCAATCCGGATCAATCTCGCGAGAGTGTTCGCACTCACGGCAGATGTGATTCGCACGCTCGATGTTCCCTCGGCAGATAAGCAGCGAGCGTTTCTGGCAGGCGAGCAAGCCGCAGCCGCGAAGGCTGACAAATTTGCTTCGGCTGTGACCGATGCCAAGGATGCCGATATCGAACCGCTGACACTGTCGGCCGCTTGGGAATTGCGGTCGCAGTTGGCCTATCGACGCGGTGACTGGAAGGCTGCGACAACTCAAGCTCAATCGGCCCGAAGTGGATTCGCTCAGCGAGGTGATCTCGCAGGAGTGGAAACGTCGGAGCGACTGCTCGGTTTGACCGCGTTGTCGGAAGGGGATCGTTCCGCCGCGCTGACACACTTTTCGATCGCGCAACTTTTGGCGGAGTTGCAACGCGCCAGGTTCCCTCAAGATCAGACCGGGCAAGCACGCGCCGGCTATTTCGCTCGCCACAGCTTCATCTATGAGAAACTTGTCGAGCTTCATCTGGCTGCTGGCCGACCTCACGAAGCGCTGCGATTCGCCGAACTGATGAAGGCCAGGGCCGCTCAGGACTTGCTCGCCACGTTGGGGATCGCCGAGCAAGAAGAATCGGTCGAGCCTCGCGAGCTGGACGAACTTCTCGCCGATTGGCCCAAAGATGTCGCCGCCGTCGAATACTACTTGGGTGCTGAGCGAGGCTGGGGGTTCGTCATTCGTGCGGGAAAAGTTCGTGCGTTCGATCTGCTGGACGAAAATGGGAAGCCGATCGCCACGCGGAGATTGCTGACCGATGTGCGACAGTTCTTGTCCGGAATCGAAGGGCAAGCTCAGAAGATGATACGCCGTATGCAGGCAGGCCGCGGCTTCGACCACAGTTGGCAGGATCAGCTTTTTGTTTTCCGCCGAACGCTGTTGCCCGACGACGTGCTGAAAGAACTGCGTTCGACACCGCATGTGGTCCTCGTGCCACAGCACATTCTGCATTACTTTCCCTTCGCCGCGCTGGTCACCGAACGAGACTCAAAACCGCGAGGCAAGTCTGAAATGGTGCAGCCGAAGTTTGTGATCGACGAGCCGTTTGACATCGTTTGCTCACCATCATTGACCACTTGGGACTTGATTCGCCGCCGCAAACACGGGCCGCTGAATCAGGTGAGAGCGATCGGACTGGTCGAGGCACCGGGAGCACCCCCTTTGCCTGGCGTTGAACAAGATCTGAACAACTTGCGAAAGGTCTACGGAGGTCGCCTCAAGCAGGTCTTTGAAGGAGACAAAGCGACCAAGCAACAGGCAAAGTCTCTGTTGGACGAACCGGGTGTCTTGATGTTCGCCACTCATGGCTTCAACGACGCAGATCATCCGGCGGAGAGCTATTTGTTGTTCCTTGGCGAACAAACCAAGCCGAGTAATCCAACCAATCCTCCTGATTCTGTGTCCGCCACTCGGAACGACGGACGTTTGACTGCTCGGGAGATATTCGAGCAGCGAATCAACGCGAGACTGATTGTGATGAGTGCCTGTTATTCCGGTTTGGGTGACCGCTCACCGCAGCCAGGCGATGATTTGTTTGGTTTGCAGCGAGCGTTTTTGCACGCGGGAGCTCGAACGGTGCTGTCTGGATTGTGGGACGTCTACGATGGGACTGCACCCGATCTCATCAAGCAGTTTCATGAGCGCATCGCTGAGGGCAAATCACCGCCGCAATCGCTCGCCGATTCGCAACGTCAGTTCCTGAAAACACTCCGTGCCAGCGAAAGTACCGAGCCGTGGCTCCATCCTTACTTCTGGTCAGTGTTCTGTGTCGCAGGAGCCGAGTGATCTCAACAGTATTCAACAATTCAGCAAGGAAATGGAACATGTCTTGGAATCGGAAACGAATTCAATTGGGAGTGGTGTTGATGTTGGGACTGGCCTGCCTCGGGTTGGTTGCAGCCGACGATACGAAGAAGGCTCCCGCTGAAAATTCTTCAGGGTTGGTCGCACCGGAATTCGCCGAGCATCTGGATGTGGCTGCCGCTTCCGCCGCACTGCGTGACGAGGACGAGGCCGCTCTCCTTGAAATCGGTGAAAAACTGGGCGCGGCGGAACGCGCGGTCCAAAAGCCCAACGCGGCGCTTCCGGCGATCAAGTTCTTCGAGATGGCGATCAGCGTCGCGCAGCGCAAGCACGACCTGAAAGCGCTCGACGGGGTGGCAACCAAAATCAAGGCGACCAACGTCTTGAGCGATCCCGACAAGGCCACCTTGCTCGCCAAAATCGAAGGGACCAAGAAGTTGGTTGCCTCGCCGCGAAAAATCGACGCTGGGCCGGGCCTCAAAGCAAGCGAGGTCAGCGCGGAGTCCGTCGCACTCTATAAGACGTTTTTGGAGGAGATTCGCAACACTCAAGAGTACGGCACCGAGGAAGAACTCATGATCTTGGTGGATGCCATTAAGCAACTCCGTGAATTTCATCCCAAGCAGCGCGAACATTTGTTGAAACGGATCGGCGATGTTCGTGTCGCGATCAAGGAACGTGACGAAGTCGATCCCGCTGCCATGAAGCTTGTTGCATCGTCCCGATACTTTCCCAGTGAACCGGGACTCCGTGTGGTTGGCCCCAATACTGTGGCCGCAAACGGAACATTCATGTTGGCGGTGATTCCCTTCCCACCGAAGGGTTTGAATGCAGGGACGCTCTTTGCATCCGCATCGAGTCGCGCCGTGACAGTGGCGGCGAAAACGTCGTGGTCCGGAAAACCCATCTTGGTGCCGGTGACCGTCAAGGGAAATCCGGGAATGACCATCAGCGTCAAACTCGGTTTAGCAGAGGCTGGCCCTCACTTCACTTGGACCGGTCGAACGGTCCTGGCAACAAACAAGTAGTGCGGTGTCGCCGCAGATACGTAGCCGCCACGCTCCGCGTGGCGAGCCGGTCGCTTCACCGAACGTTGGTGAGTGCTCGGCTCGTCATGTGGAGCGTGACGGCTACGTAGAAACGGATCGCACAACCTTTCTTAACCGTTCATCAAGGATTGCCATGAGCATCTCACGGTCTCATCTCCTCCTTGTGTTGATATTGGGATTCTTTGGGGCGTTCCACTCGCGGAATCCACTGATCGCCGACGAGGTGAAGTCACGCGGCCGAGCGCTGCTGATTGGTTGCACAAAGTACGACCATCTGCCGTCTTCATTGCACCTTCAAGGGCCGGGAAACGACGTCCTATTGATGCGAGACTTGCTCTGCGAGCGTTTCGGTTTCGCTGCGGAACGAGTTGTGATTCTGGCTGAGTCCATCGGTCAGACTGAGTCCCGACCGATTCGCGCGAACATCGAGCGCGAGTTTCTACGCTTGGGCCGCGAAGCCATAGCTGGCGAACAAGTGCTGATCTTTCTGGCCGGCCACGGCAGTCAACAGCCCGATCTGAATCCGTCCGCCGATGATCCCGAGCCGGACGGGTTAGATGAAATCTTCCTGCCCGCCGATGTCAAAGGCTGGGATGGCAGTACCGGCCAAGTCCCGAATGCGATCGTGGACGATGAGTTCCGCGCTTGGCTGGCTGCGATCGAACAGCGTCAAGCGGTCGTGACAGTCATCATGGATGCCTGCCATTCCGGGACAATGACTCGCGGCGTCGATGAACGCGTGCGAGAGCTTCCCCCTGGAGTGTTGGTCCCGACAGAGGTGATGCGAAAGGCTCAAGCTCAAGCGACAGTCAGCAACACCACGACCACCGGAGAGAAAACACGAGGCGGCCGAGTTCCGGAAGTCGGTCTCGACGTGACCTCCGTGGTCGCGATCTACGCGGCGCAGTCGTCCGAAGTCACGGTGGAGAAATTGCTGCCTGCCGACGGTCAAGACCGCAAGCCGTATGGCTTGCTGACTTACACGATGAACCAAGTTCTCACCCGGAGCACTCGGCCGCTGACGTATCGCCAACTCGTGCGACAGATTCAGGCCGAGTACGTCGGATCGGGCCGCACGTTTCCGACTCCCATGATTGAGGGAAAGGCTCGTGATCGCGAAGTTCTGGGAATGACCGTGTTGCCCGATCGCGCACGGATCAAGCTCACCAAAACGGCTCGCGGTTGGTCGATCAACGCCGGTGTCCTTCAGGGAGTTTCGCAAGACTGCATCCTGGCTGTCTTCGCCGTTATGGATGAGACGAAGAACGATGCCGCCAAGCCTCTGGGGCATGTGCGAGTTCAACTCGCTCGCACCGTTGATGCTGAAGTGGTCCCTTGCGAATTTGAAGATCGTCCTGCGGTCAACGACTTGCCCGATGGTGCTTCGTGCGAACTGGCGTACGTTGATGCCGGAGACTTGCGTCTGCGTTTCACGATTTCGCCAAACGGGGTCGCAACGAATGCCACTTGGGTGCAACGGCTCACGAAGGAGTTGCAACTCGACTCGACAATCGGCAAGAAAATGCGGTTGGTACGTTTGGTTGAAAAAGAATCCGACGCCGATTGGATCGTCAGCGTTCGCGAACAGGACGTGATTCTGATTCCCGCCGAATCTGGTGCCTCAGCGGCTGACGCTCATCCATACGCCGCTTTTGGTCCGAAGCCACTCGGTTCCGCAACTACTGAGTGGGTCGGCTCTGCACTCGAACGAATCGCGCGCGCGGCCAACCTGAAGAAGCTGGCGGCCAGTGAAAGCGAAGAGGCTCCGCGCGGCGATGCCGTCCGCATTGAATTGTCAGTTGAACGGACTGGTGACTCTCAATCAGCGAGCCACTCCGAGCGACTGGCTCTGCGCGACGGCGACCAGATGACGATTCGCATGAAGAACCCCTGCCGGTTTCCCGTCGATGTGACACTGCTAACGATCGATACTGTCCACGGCATCCAGGCATTGTTTCCCGAACAGGGCGAGATCAATCGTCTACAACCCGGAGATTCGGTTCCATTCACTGCCGAAGTGGTCGCGGAGTCACGAGGCTTAGAACATGTCGTCGCCATCGCCGTGAAAGCCGATGGCGAAGTCGTCGATTTTACGAGCCTCGCCCAGCCCGGCCTAGAAAAAGTGCGGACACGCGGGGGGGCCGGCAACCGCAGCCTTGAAAGTCCGCTCGGCGAACTTCTCAAACACGCCCTCTTCGCAGAGGGCAAGACTCGTGGCGTAAAACGAACCGCAATCAAAGGCCATCGCCTGCAACTGCTGACCTGGGAAGTGGAGCCCAAAGAAAAATGAGTTTTGGCCCGATGGAGAACCTCAGTGGGTGCAAATACCACCAACAGTGGCGGCGCGAGAATGACCGAGACCTGTCGCGGAGCTGTCAATGGCTTCGGGAGGATGCCTGTCGTGGTGCGTCGGCCTGCCGCCAACACGCCTCTTGACAAGAGAGTGCGCTTCACGAGCACACGCAGCAGAGTTTCCAGCCCCGCTTGAACCCTCGCGGCATCCAAGATTCCGATGGCCCTGGCGATGGCTTTCAGAGTACAGCGATTCTGATCGCTGCCTTGAGCCGGGTAGGCGCTGCAACCGCAACATGCCTTCCTCGATCGTTTGTGAATCCGAATCGCTGTCGGAGTCCGAGTCGCTGTCCGAGTCTGAATCGCTGTCGGCATCGTCGTTATCGAGAATGGTGGCGGTTGCATCGCCATCGGGGATCGTGCCGTCGGTGACTCCAGTCAGATTGGCCGTGAAAGATTCGTCCGACTCGTCATCAGAATCATCCATGATGGAAATGGACAGTGATTGCATGAGCTGAAAAGGGGCGAAGCTGACCGCCGTGCGGGAAGCCGAGCCCAGCAGGGGCTCAAAAGCCAAGAGACTATTTACGGCGTGCGGCGTTCTCATCGCATGTCCACAGTAGAAAAAGAGTGGAGGTCTGAAGATGCGGCGAGAACTGTGAACGGCGGTGAAAATGTTTCAACCGTAAATCGTAGATTCTGAGAAAATAGACGGACGGCTTATTAGAGGTTCACCCGACTCAAGCGTGCGCGGGGGCATTCCACGGTAGATTTTGGGAGGCATCGCTCCGATGTCCAATGGTTGATTTCTGGTGTGATTGGAGGAAACTCTGGAACCGAGAGAAACGGAGGCAGGCTCTGCTGGGAAGCAACCTTCCCAGGGAGATCTCGGTCTCCAATGCACGGATGGCGTGTCAGGCCCTGGCGGGGACTTCTCCGCCAAGGCCGTCGTTTTTCGCACCATTGGACATCGGAGTCATGCCTCCAAAATCCATCTTCTCAGTTCCAAACACGGCTCCGAGTTGCGTCTGTGGATGC
>JANNDA010001017.1:0-2891 GCA_031387195.1 Planctomyces sp.
GGCCGAGTCGTGTCGCAGGTGCTCGACGAGGACCGCTACTTCGGTCTGGTCGTGTGGTATGACGAAGCCTCGCGCAGCGACCCCGAAGCTATCAACGAGACGATCCTCGAAACGCCGTCCGGCCGCCGCGTGCCGCTGGGACAAGTCGCCGAAGTGCTCGACACGACTGGCCCGAACACGCTCAACCGCGAGCACGTTCAACGCCGCATCGTCGTCTTCTGCAACGTGCAAGGCCGCGACTTGGCCAGCGTCGTCGCCGACATCAAGACCGCGCTCGTTCCGGTCGAAGAGAACCTGCAAAAACTTCCCGGCAGCTATTACCTCGAATACAGCGGCCAGTTCGAGGCTCAACAAGAAGCCAACCGCCGCCTCGCGATCCTCGGCACGCTGAGCATCGTCGGAGTGTTCTTGCTGCTGTGCAAAGCGCTCGATTCGTGGCGTGCCGCGCTGCAAGTGCTGGTCAACATCCCGCTCGCCGCGTTCGGTTCCGTGCTGACGCTGCTGATCGTCAATCATCCGAGCGCCGAAGCACTCACCGCCGCGCCGTGGTGGGATTGGCCGCGCGTCTGGATTAGTGCGACGAGCCTTTCGGTCGCGCACTGGGTCGGCTTCATCACGCTGATCGGCGTTGTCAGCCGCAACGGCATCATGATGATCTCGCACTACATTCACCTGATGCAGCACGAGGGCGAAGCCTTCTCCGAACAAATGATCGTGCGCGGCAGCTTGGAACGCCTCGCCCCCGTGATGATGACCGCGATGACCAGCTTCATCGGCCTCTTGCCGCTGCTGTTCGGAGCCGGCCAGACGGGCAAAGAGATTCTGTATCCGCTCGCGCTGGTCGTGTTCGGCGGGATGCTGACCTCGACGATTCTCGACCAAGTCGTCACGCCGGCCTTGTTCTTCAAATTCGGCCGCAAGGTCTATGAACACTCACTCCCGGTGGCCCCGTGGATTCAACAATCCGCGGCGACATCAGCCAGCGCGGTAATCACCGCACCGACCTCGCCGCCCGCTGGTTGATGAACTCCGAAAACAGCGAGCAGCCGGTTCACACTTTCAGAGTTTGCGTTGACGTTCAAAATGCTCGACGAGACGCGCCACTTCGTCGGCGTCTTTCGCTCCGATGACCGTGATATGACGGCGATCTTGTTGCCACGTTGCAGCCAGGAGGCCGTCCACATGTACGAGGCGGGTCGCTTTCCCGGAGAACATCTTTGAGGACGCGGGGCGGTCGCCGAACCACATGGGTTGGTCGTCGTCGTGCTCGAACACGCAGAGCATTCCGCCGTTCTTCCGGTGGTAGCACGCTTGCAAGCAGCGACAGCACGGCATTTTCAGCAAGTAGGCTTGAGCCGGCTCGTATTCGGCAGGGAGACCGTCCGCGACGACGGGACGATACTTGAGTTCGCGGGTGGCATCGGGAATCTCAATCGGCACGCCAGAGTAGTCCTTCACCAACTCTTGTTGGGCTTCATCGGGAGCTTGCTCGAACGTGTCGAGGAAGTGGCCGAAGTTCTCTGCGAGATGATGGTGTTCGTGGTCGTGCCATTGCGTGAACGCGATCCAAGACAGGCCGACCAGCAACAACGCGACCACTGCGAACAGCGTCTTGCGGGACGCTCGTTGAGCCGGCATTACAGTCGGGGTGACGGGCGATTGGCTCGCATTCAGTTGAGCTTCAATGCGCGGCCAGACGTGACGCGGCGGCGCGGGCTGGTCGAGTTTCGTCGTCAAGGCGGAGAGCTTGTGCAGAGTTTCCAACTCGGCGGTGCAGTCGGCGCAGACCGCGACATGGTCCGCGACGGCGGCAGCTTTCTCGGACGGTAGTTCGCCGTCGTAGTAAGCGGAGAGCAGTTCAACGGCTTCGGGACACTGCATGGCACGGCTCCCAGCCCGACTCGATCAGGTATTCCTTGAGCAAGTGTCGGGCACGGCTCAGCCGCGAGGCCACTGTCCCTTCCGGAATCTGCGCGGCGGCGGCGATCTCCGCATACGACTGTTGCTCCATTTCACGCAGCAGGAACAGCGACCGCAACTCTGGTTCGAGCCGCGACAGCGCGTGCTCCATCAGATCTTTGTGGTCGAGATCGCTTTCTTGATTCGGCTGGCGGCCCATGAAGTCACTTTCGAGAGAAACACAACGCCGACACCGCTGCTTCCGCAGATGCTGCAACGACTCGTTGACCGACACGCGGTAGAGCCACGTCTCGAATCGCGATTGACCACTGAATTGGTTCAGCGACCGAAAGACCTGAAGAAACACTTGCTGCAAAAGGTCATCGGCGTCACCTAGCCCCACCATCCGCACGAGCAGTCGATAGACCCGCTGGTGGCAACATTCGTAAAGCCGTTGCTGAGCCTCTCGACTGCCGCGACAGCTCGCGGAGACAAGGTCGTCAATTGGTCCAGCGTTGAGTGTCTCTTCCGGCCATTCGACTTCGATCACGGGTTTAGATGCGGTGAGCATGGTTCTGCTTCTCACTGACGGGTTTTTAAATCACTGGCACCAAAAACGAAAAAAGCCGACGTGGCGGAACCCCGGAAGGATTCCACCACGTCGGCTTACTCTTTAACGGACCCCCCGGCACGGCCGGGGTATCCTTTATTTAGTCGTCCGAAAACTCTGAACTCAGCATCTCATGGAGCCGTTTCATATCCAATACGGCTCCACAACCGCGCTTGTATCAAGCGGACTTCGTGGAGTCGAGCAGATGACACCGCGCGAGGCGATGTCGGCGATAGCCAAACAAGCCCGAAGCGCCAGCGAGTGCGTGAATTGCAAACACCACAATACGCACTCGCTGGCGCTTCGGGCTTGTATCGGCTTAGCGTGCGGTTGCGCGCGAACTCGCACGATCAGGCGACGTTGGAAAGTTTTGCAATTCGCG
>JANNDA010000719.1:0-2847 GCA_031387195.1 Planctomyces sp.
GACGATCGATCGCGATAGCGAAGGCTTCAGCGGCGCGGTTGTGCTTCGTGTGGTTGTCGAAGCGACGAAGATGGTGCCGGAAGCGGAGTACTGCTTGCGGAGTTGGCCGCCAGATAGTTTGCAACGCGATCGCTTGCTGGGGCTGCATCGGTTGCTGGAGCATGTGCATCGCTGTGGTGTGAAACAAGTTCCCGTTCCGTTGAAAAGTCAGTTCGGTACGACGCTGTACACGGAAGCGGGACAGTTCTGGCAGCTCGAACCGTGGCTGCCCGGCCGCGCGGATTTTTCCTCGAACCCGTCTGATGCGCGATTGCAGAATGCGATCATCGCGCTGGCTCAATGGCATGACGCAGCGGCTCGATTTGAAGCGCGCACGTCTGAAGCGGAGTGGTTCAAACAAACGGCGGCGGCGACATCGCCGACTGTCGAAGACCGCTTGTTGCGAATTCACCGCTTCTACACCACCGATGTCGCGAAGCTGAAAAAGCTGGTGGCCGACACCACCTCGCTGGAATCCTGGGACGCGGAGTTCCTCGAACTACGCAGTTTGTCGCGGCAGATTCTCGATTTCTTCGTTGTGTCGGCTCCGCATGTCGGCGAAGAATTGTTGGGTTATCGCGACATGCGATTGCGATTACATCCTTGCTTGCGCGACATCTGGCACGATCACGTGTTGTTTGAAGGAGACGAAGTCACGGGGCTGATCGATCCGAATGCCGCTCGCAGCGAAACTCCGGCAACCGATTTAGCCCGCTTGCTGGGCAGCTTTTTGCGGGACGATGATGATCGCTGGGAGATGGCGATGGCCGCGTATCGCAGCATCCGGCCGTTGTCTGATCGCGAGGTGAAACTCGCCCGCGTTCTCGACAAAAGTACAACCTTATTGAGCGGACTGACGTGGCTCGAACGGCTCTTCGTGCATCGCGACAATTATTCCAATCCGTCGCGAGTCATCAGTCGCCTGCGTCAAATCACGTCGCGCATGGAACGACTGGCGTATCGGCTGCAAACAGTGACGCGGTGAATTCTGTTGGTCGCCATTCATTGGCCGCCAAACCGCGGAACGCCGCCCGACTCGCCTGTCTCAACGTCGAGCGACGCTGACTTTCCGATTTGAACGCACAATTCATTTCCTCTTCGCAACGGCTTCATGAGCGCGGTCTATCGTGCTCGTCGTTCTGACCAATGGCAATCGGCTTAGCCGGGATTATCCATGAGTCGGGGAGAATTCTCCGCAGGCTGTTTCATACAAGAGGGAAGTTCGCCGCATTCCCTCGCTTGCGCTTCTTGTATGAAACCATGAATAATCTCGGTTTCGGGCGACTGCCGAGTGAGCTTCACCTCTTCACGAAGTATTCACGCTTCGTTCATCGGCGGTTCTGCGGTGGTTCGTAACGTTCCGCCCACAACGACAGATTGAATCTCGAAGGCCAGACCGGTTTGGGAAATGGCGGCTTGGGTTGATCAACCAAGCGGCGAGTACACAGCTAGGGATTGGCAAACACAGTGTTGCAGGGAATTGCACAGGTGAGGGGGGCTTCAAGCGGAAGATGTTGACTGCGCAACGCAGTCTCCGCTGAGTCTTGTTATTTCTTTTTTCAGGAGTGTGTCACATGAAGTTGTCTACGAATCAGAAGCAGCGACAGGCCGGCTTTACGCTGATCGAGTTGCTGGTCGTGATCGCGATCATCGGGATCCTGGTCTCTCTGTTGTTGCCGGCTGTGCAACAGGCCCGCGAAGCGGCTCGCCGCACGCAGTGCAGGAACAACCTGAAGCAAATGGGGCTGGGAATCATGAACTATGAGTCCAGCGCCACCCGACTCCCGGCCTCCGGTGAGGGTGAGAACTTTGGGATCATTGACCGGCAGATCAACACGTCAACGTTTATCGCGATTCTGCCGCAGATCGATCAAGCTGCGGTCTACGATCAGTTCAACCTCAACTACCACTACTCGAACTCGGCTAACTCGACGAATCGGACGGCTGCATCGACGAAGATCGCGGCGTTCCTCTGTCCGAGCAATTCGCTGACTCAACCAGAGCCAACCGCTTTGGGTGGTTTCGGTCAAACCGACTACATGCCGGTGGCTTACACTGACTTGGACCCGACGACTGGCGTCCGCAATAAGCACACGGTTGGAGTGTCGCTCGGTGCCACCCAGGACAGCATGTTGGGCCTCTACGGCAACAAGATCTCCGACACGACCGATGGGACGAGCAACACGATCATGATCTTTGAAGACGCTGGCCGCTACAGCGTCAATCCAGCCACGGGAAAATTGATTGTCGGCAATTACGTTCAAGGACAAGTTCTCGTCACAAACGGGTGGGACACGTCCATCATGTGCGGTACCAGTGGCACGAACACCTGCCCGAATCGTTGGGCTGACGGCGATAACGGCAACGGTGTCTCTGGTTCGCCGAACGCGATTTTGACTGGTGTTCCCGAAGGCATCATCAACCAGAACCGCAGCCCGCTGGGTGGTCCGACGACTTGTCCGTGGAGCACCAATAACTGTGGCCCGAACGATGAACCGTTCAGCCAACACTCCGGTGGAACGCACGCCGTGTTCGGTGATGGTTCCGTCCGATTCCTCTCGGAAAACCTGAACACTCAAATCGTTCGCAGCCTCTGCGATCGACGCGATGGCAAGGTTCCTGGCGAATTCTAGGAAGTTGTTAATGAGAGCTGGAGACGCGGTGATTCATGATCACCGCAGCGTCTAAAACTTCAGACGCGGCCTCGTGCAGCCTTGGGCTTACGAGGCCGCGTTCGTTTTTTTGGCTCTCCGCCATTCGTGTTGGAACGCAGACATCAGCCGCTGGGCGCTAGCCCACGGTTTAGCG
>JANNDA010001028.1:0-3820 GCA_031387195.1 Planctomyces sp.
AACCCTGGGATATGAGACGAAACTCCTTCGGAGTAAAGACAACTCCGTTCTTCAGGACTTCTTCATGAACGACCCCATGACGTTTGATCCCACCCGCCGCGGCCTGCTGCGTTCGATGATCGGCGGCTCGATGCTGCTGCCGGGGATCGTCTCGCAGTTGCTGGCCGAGGATGCCGCGCCGTCGAATCCGGCCGATCCGCTCGCGCCGAAGCCGACTCATTTTCCGCCGAAGGCGAAGCGCGTCATCTTCCTCTACATGAGCGGCGGCGTGTCGCACGTCGATTCGTGGGATCCCAAACCGAAACTGTTCGCCGACGCGGGGAAGACGGTACCGGTCAACGAGTTTCAGGGACGCAAGGGGGACTACAACATGTTCCTCAAGAAGCCTCAGTGGGAGTTCGCGCCGCACGGCAAGAGCGGCACCGAAGTCAGTTCGCTCTTCCCACACATGGCCGACTGCGTTGATGACCTGTGCGTGATCCGCTCGATGAAGTCGGACCACACCAACCATTACGAAGCAACGCTCGGCATTCACACCGGCTCGTTCACGTTCGCGCGGCCGAGCATCGGTTCGTGGGTCAGCTACGGGCTGGGCACGGTGAATCGCAACTTGCCGTCGTTCGTCGTGATCGCGCCGCAGTCGCCTTACGCGGGCGGACAAGTCTGGGGCAGCGACTTCCTGCCGGGCGCGCATCAAGGGACGCTCGTCGTCCCCGGCCCGGAGCCGGTCGCCAACATCCAGCGCCGCGCCGCCAGCAGCCGGTTACAGGAGTTGGAACTCGGCGCGATGGCTCGCATGAATCAGCGTCATCTCGCGGCGAGGCCGAGCGATCCGCTCCTCACCGCGCGGATGAAGTCGTTCGAGACCGCCTTCGGAATGCAGGCCGAGATGCCCGACGTGTTTGATCTCTCGAAAGAGACTGACGACACGTTGAAGCTCTACGGCCTCGAACGAGGCAGCACGAAGGGCTTTGCGTGGCAGTGCCTCGTCGCCCGCCGGCTCGCCGAACATGGAGTCCGCTTCGTTGAGCTGATCGATGTCGGCTCGTCGAACAACTGGGACGCACACGGCGACATGATGACGCACGCACCGCTCGCCAAGAACATCGACCAGCCGATCGCCGGTCTGCTGCGAGACCTCAAACAGCGAGGCATGCTGGAAGACACGCTCGTCGTCTGGACGACCGAGTTTGGTCGCACGCCATTCAACGCCGCTGCCGGGGCCGCCGGCCGCGAGCATCATCACTGGGTCTTCTCGTCCTGGCTGGCCGGCGCGGGAGTGAAGCCCGGCATCACCTACGGCGAATCGGACGAGTACGGCATCAACGTCGGCAAGGACCCGGTCCACGTCCACGACTTCCACGCCACAATCCTGCACCTGATGGGCCTCGACCACGAACGCCTCACCTACCGCCACACCGGCCGCGACTACCGCCTGACCGACGTGCATGGCCGCGTGGTCCGCGAGCTGCTGGCTTGAATGGTCGATCATTCGCGATGTGGCGAATGCTTGAGAGGGAAACGCTGACAATCGATTTCGAGTTTGATCTCAAGCTGATGGGGCGGAGAAATGTCATGGCCGAGGGACGTCAGTGGGTCGGGATGTGGGCTGCCATCGGCTTGACGCTGCTGAGCGTGGCGGCCATCTGCCAAGCGGACGACGCCAAGCAATTCGAGGATCAATTCCGGCCATTGCTGGCTCGGCATTGCGTGGAGTGTCATCGCGGAGACAAGCCCAAGGGGAATCTTAGGCTGGACAACCTGACGCCGGACTTTGCGGATGCCGCCACTCGCCAGCATTGGTCGGCGGTAGTCGAACGACTTCGGGCAGGAGAAATGCCACCCAAAGACAGTCCACGTCTGACGGAGAAGGAAGTTCAAACGCTGGTCGACTGGCTGGCGACTCGCGTCACTGCGGCAGATGCCGCCGCGCGAACCGCTCAAGGACGTGTGATCCTCCGCCGGTTGAATCGGGTCGAGTTCGAAAACACCATCAATGATCTGCTCGGCATCAACGTCAACTTCAAAGAGCAACTGCCGCAGGATGGCTCGGCCAACGGATTCGACAATGCCGCAGCCGCGCATCACACGTCGTCGTTCCTGATGGAGAAGTATCTCGAAGCGGCCGACACAGCGTTGAACATGGCGATTGCCAATCGCCCCACGCCGCCAACTTCGACCAGTAAGCGACACAGTCTTAAGGACGGACATCCGGTGCGAAACACGACCGAGGATGTGTATCGCTTCCTCGCGGACGGTGAGGTGGTTTGTTTCTGCTCGTCCGAATGGCACAACGTCGGGGCCACTCAGTTTTATCCGTCGGAAGCCGGCAACTATCGCTTCCGCATTTCTGCGTCCAGCATCCAGAGCGACGGCAAGCCCATCACCTTTCGCGTGACGGCCAGTGGCACGCGACTGACGGGCACGAGCGGCCTGGTCAGCTACTTCGACGCGCCTCCCGACAAACCGACCGTGTTTGAATTTGTCCGCAACATGGAACCGCGAACGACCATCACGATGCTCCCCTATGGTTTGGCCGGGGCGAACACCGTGAAAATGGAGGGTGGTGAAAAATGGACTGGCCCCGGTTTGGCCGTGCAATTCATTGAGGTCGAGGGTCCGCTCAATGAGACCTGGCCGCCGGAAAGTCATCGCCGCCTCTTCGGCGACATGCCGCAAAAGAAGTTTCCGATTTACAACTTCTCCGACCGCGTGGAAGTGGTCTCGGACGAGCCGCTCGTCGATGCCAAACGAATCCTGACGACCTTCACACGCCGCGCGTTTCGCCGGATCGTGACCGCTGACGACGTCGCGCCGTTCGTGGCCATCGTGCAGGCCAAGATGGATGGCGGTTACACGTTCGAGTTGGCGATGCGGGCCGCTCTGAAAGGCGTGTTGATCTCGCCCGAGTTCCTGTTCCTCCGCGAGCGACCGGGCCAGCTCGATGATTTCGCTCTGGCAAATCGGTTGTCGTACTTCCTCTGGAGCACTATGCCCGATGAGGAGTTGTTTGAGCTTGCCGAACATACAAGCCCGACGCGCCAGCGAGTGAGTACCGACGACGACCCCTCGCTGGCGCGTCGGGCTTGTATTCCCGGCCAACGGAAGCTCGCCGATCCCGACGTTCTTCACGAGCAAGTCGAGCGAATGCTCAATCACCCCAAGGCCCAACAATTCACGGAGAACTTCGTCGGCCAGTGGCTGGGCCTGCGCGACATCGACGCGACGGAGCCGAGCCACCTCGTGTACCCCGAATTCGACCACCTGTTGAAGGTGTCGATGATCCGCGAGACCGAACTGTTCTTCTCCGAAGTCCTCCAGCACGACCTGAGCCTGACGAACTTCGTGGCTTCCGACTTCACGATGCTCAACGGCCGCCTCGGAAAACACTACGGCATCCCCGGCCTGACGGGTTGGGAGTTTCAAAAGACGCCGCTACCGCCAGACAGTCATCGCGGCGGCGTCTTGACGATGGCCAGCGTCATGAAGGTGACGGCCAACGGCACCACGACCTCGCCAGTAATGCGCGGAGCCTGGGTGCTCGATCGCATTTTGGGAACGCCGCCGTCCCCGCCACCCGAAGGTGTTGCCGCGATCGACCCGGACATTCGCGGCGCGACGACGATCCGCGAGCAGTTGGCCAAACACCGCACGGACCCCGCCTGCGCCAGTTGTCACTCGAAGATCGACCCGCCCGGCTTTGCTCTGGAGAGTTTTGATTGCATCGGCGGCTGGCGCGACTGGTATCGCGTCACCGGAAATGGTGGCCCGGTCACGGTCGATGGCCGACACATGCCCTACCACAAAGGCAAACCGGTTG
>JANNDA010001041.1:0-3603 GCA_031387195.1 Planctomyces sp.
GCCAGCCCCTTCCAATCGGTGAGAAAACCGGCCGTGGACCAACCGCCATCGTCGAGCTGTAGAGCCAGCAATTCAGTCAGCGTTTGTTGGCGCTGCTCTGCGGTCGCGATGCCGTCGATCCTGACCGAACACCAGGCCAGCATGGCGCGATGGTGCAGCGACTTGGGCGGATTGTTCTTGAAATACGTCCGCAGCTTTTCGAGTCCCGCGAGAGACTGTGGGGTCTTCGCGTAGTCGCCCGGCGCGATCCCGACGGTCAGCGCGGCGATGGTGACGCCGTAGTGATCGTCGATCTCCATCGGTGCATAGTCGCAGTGCGGCCAGTTCCAGCCGCCATCTGCGCGCTGCACGGTCCACATCATGTCGAGCACTTCCCGCGCGACATCGCTGTGCTTGCCGGTGGTCTGCACGTCGTTGAAAGTCAGGCCGGTGCCAACCACGATCGGCCAGAAACCGGCGGCTTCCGTGGGGCCGGTCTTCTGCCAGCGCACCTTGCGATAGTCTTCGTAAAAACTGCGGACTTCACCCGAGTCCGGCAGGATCGTGCGCAGCGCCGGTCGCGCCACCATGTAGAACAGGTTGGTATGACAAGTGGCACACTTCTTGGTCTTCACCCAGTTCAGCGCGGAACGATCCAAATACTGAGCCGCCTTTTCCGCCGAAAACTCGGCAGCCAGCGGCTCGTCCGCAGAGATCACCGGCAAGCCTTCCGGAACATCCTTCAGCGTGATGGGCTGCTGCGCGGCGACGAACGTGGGCCAGAAAATTGCGAAGACCAGCAAGGCACGGAGGAGCGTTGTCATTGTCGGTCTCTCAAACAGGGTGGCTGGAGATTCGGAGAACAACGTAGCCATCATCGCTCAGCGTGATGAGCCGAATGACCAAACCGCGTCGGCGAATCATTCGGCTCGTCACGCGGAGCGGTGACGGCGACGTTGAATGAGTCTACCCAAGACCATTGCAGCCCGCGACATCGCTGAAGAGATCACGATGGCACTCGCCGATAACGGTGTTGTCATTCGCGGCTAAGACGAACGGCAGGACTTATGTAACCCGATGCGTCAGCGAGGGCGAGCGCTCAAAGAGGTGATAAACCCTGAGCTCCGACGCCTGTGGAGCGCTCGCCCTCGCTGACGCTTCGGGTTACTTGTTCGCGGCTAATACAGCTTGCTCCTGTAAGCCTCATCCAGCAGCGTCTGCAATTTGGCGACGTCGAATTCCGGCATCTGCAATTGATCGTGGAACATTTCGGCGGCACAGGGCAGGCTCTGCAAACTGGGCCGCTCGTGTGGTTCCCAGAGCTTCGATCGGATCAGCGCCTTGGCGCACTGCAAGAAGCACTCTTCGACCTCAACGGCCACCGCGACGAGTGGACGTTTGCCCTGCGCGGTCAGCGGTGTCAGCCATGCTTCGTCGCGAATGATTGCCGCGCGGCCGTTGACTCGCAGAGTCTCGCCAAAACCGGGGACCAGAAAGAGCAGCCCAATGCGGCCGGTCTCCAGAATGTTCCGAAAGCTGTCGGCCCGCTTGTTGCCGAAGCGATCGGGAATCAGCAGCGTCCGATCATCGACGACGGTCACGAATCCCGGAGCATCGCCGCGCGGTGACGCATCACAGCGACCATCGGCCGAATGCGTGCTGATGATCGCGAACGGCGAATGAGCAATGAATCGACGCATGTGCTCATCAAGCGTCTTCAGCTCTTTCCTGAGCGAGAACTCCGACGGCGTGCCAATCAGCGCCGCGAGTTCTTCCGCCGAGCGGACCTGCTCAGAAAATCGATCCAATGAGATGTGTCTGCTCCAAGGTGTCAGCCGCATCCGAGTTCAACGGCGACCCCCTTCAGTGACGGTTGAACTCTGGGAGACGTTCCGTCGCCATTCTAAAGCGACTTGGCGGGCTTGCCACAGAACGCCGGGACCAGCTTGAACTTGAGATGAGCGACCAAGTCGTTCCGAAGACCCGCATTCAGAATTGCAACGCTGCACTGATCCGAGCGGACGGCGACTTCGTGCTGTATTGAAAGGTGAGCCGAGATGCTGACTCACGTCCGCCGCCACAAGCAGCCTCAACAACGCGAGAAAAACATCAACAATCAAACTGCGGAACGATTTTCGGCGGACGATCCCGAGGGAGTCGCTAAAGAAACGCCTGAAATGCGTCATATATAAGTGAAGGGATTATTTATCTCTTCGGAGCCACGGACGGGTGCTGCTCGGCGACGGATCTCACGAGCGAGAGCGACCAGCATTTGATGGTCGCTGGGACAATTCCACGGAGACGTCTGGCCTCGACGTCGCGGCAATGGTTGCCGCGATGTCGGGGCCTTTTCATTGGCAGTGACATCCGAGGGAGAGAGCACCATGACGCAAGCGGAGTTGAATCGGGCGGTGGCGAGAGCAACGGGGGAGTCGATCGCGGAGGTGAAGCGGATCGGCTTCTTGTTGGCAGAGCCGGACACGGAGATCCCGGATCCGGACGACGAGAACTTGGGGCCGAGCGTTCTGGATTGGGACGAATTCGATGAGATGCGAATGGCGGCCAGCGAACGACAAGCAGCGTTCGCTCCCGCGTGTGTGTGAGGACGAGGTCGCCATGTGGCGGCCTCGCGGCGTTTTACGGGCCAGGCAATCCAGTCATGTTCAAGAAAGGCATCTATGAGAATCCTGTTCATCAACAACGACGGCGGCGGTTTTGCGGACTATGTGGAAGTCGATCCGGGGACCACGGTCAAACAATTCTTCGACCAGCAGGTCCGCACCGGCAAGGCGATCAACTACCTGATCCGAGTCAATCGGCAACCGGTGGCGACGGACCAAGTGCTCCAGGACGGCGACCGCATCAGCGTCACGCCGACCAAGATCGAAGGGGCCTCGTAACACCGAGCGGCGATGAGCTTGGCGAACCATGTGTTCGCCAAGCTCGGCCGATGGGAGGTCTGCACATGAAACAAGAGTTTCAACCGGTGTTGTTTCGCGTGGCGAGCAAAGTGTTTGACGCAGTGCAGCGATCACGCGTCACGACCGCGCCGCCAGAGTTGCCAACGTATTACTGGGAACGAGCCGTCTCCTACCGGCAACGAATGCTGTTGGCTCAGGAACATGGCTGGCACTTCTCGGCCGAAGAAGCGCGAACCGATCTCATCGGCACAATCACGCTGCTGCAACGCTACGTCGATGAGTGTGCCACGAAAATGAGGCAGCTTGAAGAGTTTGATCCTGAGCTGGCCGTGAAGCTGCGGGATGTCTACGAAGACTTCGTCGCATTGCAGTCGGACTTCGACGATTTCGACTGGAACGCGACGAAGTCTTCGTAGACATCCCGCAGCTTGACGGCCAGCTCTGGATCAAACTCTGCAAGCTGCCTCATCTTCGTGGCACACTCATCGACGTAGCGTTGGAGCAACGTGATCGTGCCGGTGAGATCGGTTCGCGTCTCTTCAACGGAGAAGTGCCAGCCGCGCTGTTGTGCCACCAACATTCGCTGCCGATAGAAGACAGCTCGCTCCCAGTAATACGTCGGCAACTCTGGCGGCGCGGCTGCGGTGTGTGATCGCTGCACCGCGTCAAACACTTTGCTCGCCACGCGAAACAACACCGGTTG
>JANNDA010001045.1:0-1985 GCA_031387195.1 Planctomyces sp.
ATCCCGTTCGCGAGCGGACGGCGGCAGTGGGCTCGGCTTGGCCATCTGTAAAACGATCGTCGATGCGCACGGCGGCACAATCACCGCTCGCAGCGAACCGCAGCAGGGAACCACGGTCGAAGTGCGCCTGCCACGATCGAACGCTGCTCAGCCTGCATAGAGGCAACCTGCCAGCTTGCCGGAGAACGCTCACAAGCTGGAAGCTTGTGGCTACGGGCTGGTCATGTCAGTTGCAGTCTCGGTCGGTACGACGACAATGCCGCACTGCAATCGGTGGCACTCTCGCCCTCCGACAACGTTCGCTGACTGGCCGTGATGTCGGTCCTGTGGCGAGGCGTTGAGATGTTTCTCTCTTTCAGAAAGGGTTTCTGCTGTGTCGATTCTCGTACAAAATCCGGCTCCCGACTTCTCGGCGAAGGCGGTGGACGGTGGTAAGTTTCGCCAAGTGACGATGTCCGAATTCAAGGGCAAGTACGTCGTTCTGTTTTTCTATCCGCTCGACTTCACTTTCGTCTGCCCGACCGAAATCACCGCGTTTAGCGACATGGCGGACGAGTTCGCCAAGCGCAACTGCCAAGTGTTGGGTGTGTCGGTCGATAGCCACTACACCCACCTCGCTTGGACCAACATGCCGCGCGAGCAAGGTGGCCTGGGCGACATCAAGTATCCGCTGGTCGCCGATCTCACGAAGTCGATCGCTCGCGATTACGGCGTGTTGATCGAGAGCGCGGGGATCGCGCTCCGTGGCCTGTTCCTGATCGACAAGGCGGGCATTGTCCGTCATCAGTTGATCAACGACCTGCCGCTCGGACGCAGCGTGGATGAAGCGCTCCGTATGCTCGACGCGCTGCAGTTCTTCGAGCAAAACGGCGAAGTCTGCCCAGCCAATTGGAAGCCAGGCTCGGCAACGATCAAACCGGACCCGGAAGGCTCGAAGAAATACTTTTCGCAATGCACGAAGTAGTTTTGCTGAAGCGTTCGGTTCCAAGATTCCAGAAGACCCGAAACGGATCATCGCCCGTACTCGTTGGGATCGCCTCACGACATGCCGCCAACGTCTGGCAGGTCAGCGATGAATCATCCGGAATACGGAGTTTCATCGCTGGGTACGGGTTCTGGAGCCGCGCCGGGGACGTGCAGCAATAACTGGAGCAGATAGAAGCCGGGAAAGAAATTCGGGGCCGAGGCGGATTCGGTCATCACCGCTTTCTTGGCTCCATTGCGAAAGATCGAAAACGTTCCTTGGTCCAAGCCATAGCCGTGATACTCGCTGTAAGGCAACGTTGTCGCGGCCTTACGGCCCAGCAGGCCACCGGGGCGATACTCCAAGCCATTGGCCACGAAGGTCAGATTGTTGGTCCACTTCACGGTCTGTCCGGCACTCAGCCGTTCGGCCATGCGGCTAGCGATCGCTCGCGAGATGAAGTCCCGCAGCTCTTCCAACGACGCATCCTCCCCTTGCACTGAGGTGTTGTAGGAAATCGACCGAGCGTTTGCTTCGGGTAACGGCTCGAATTTCAGGTTGATGAACGTCCCCACGTAAGCGCCGTTGTGATAGTGCCGAGTGGCCGAGTACGAGAACGAGCCAGTGTCAGCGAACCGCAACTGACGCTCGCCAAACAGTGTGACTTTCATGACGCCACGTTGCTGACAGCGGAAGACCGATCGCTTCATGGCGATCGCCGCATACAAGAGACTGCCTGCCGCAACCAGCAGCATTCCACCGATCACTTTCAGCGCCGGATCTTTGTCGAACAACAATCCCAGCGAGCCTAAGCTCAGCACCAGTGCGACCAGCGAGAGAATCGCGCGCGTGAATTTCTTCGCACGTCGCTCGAAGAGAATGCGCCCCAAACCCGGTCCATCGTCGGACTCTTTCTTCTCAGACTCGCGAGTCAGTTGTTCGGCCAGCAAGTTCGGTAGCAGGCAAGCGTTTTGCGAACCGGCTGGGAACTTGGCGAAGGCATCGTCTTGGCCGCGCCGCC
>JANNDA010001074.1:0-8331 GCA_031387195.1 Planctomyces sp.
AAAGGCGACATCCGAACCGGCGACTTGCACCTGCGAGACAAACGGTTGCTCGGACAGCCAACGTTCAAGTGCCTGTGCTCCGTGCTTCGGATGATCGGCGGCGAGTAGTTTGACCGCGATCGTCTTCTGGCCGACTTGACCTTGAACCTGTCGCTGCTGCTGACCCAACTCATCGATCGACCCGTAAGCCAATACTTTGCCCGCTTCGATGATCGCGGCCGAATCGCAGATCTCGCCCAACTCCGTGAGGATGTGCGAGCTGATCAAGATCGTCTTTTTCATCTGCGTAGCCATCAGCCGTATGAGCTCGCGCAGTTCGATGCGAGCTCGCGGATCGAGGCCTGCGGCCGGCTCATCGAGGATCAGCACTTGCGGGTCGTGAATTAGGCAACGTCCCAGCGCAAGCCGTTGAGATTGCCCTTTTGAGAGCGTGAAGATCGGCTTCTCTGCTAGCTTGCGGAGTTCGGTGAAGACCATCACATGCTCGACCGAGTCCCGCCGCTTTTGACCGCGCAATCCGTAAGCCCGTGCGAAGAAGTCGAGGTACTCGATGACGTTCATGTTCTGATACTTGCCGAAATTATCCGGCATGAATCCGAGCACGCGACGCACCTTGTCCGGATCGTCGATGACCGAGTACCCGCAGACGAACGCATCCCCCGCCGTCGGCGTGTCGAGCGTGGCGATGATTCGCATCGACGTGGTTTTCCCCGCGCCGTTGGGTCCGATGTAACCCAGCACTTGACCGGGATACGCCTTGAACGAGACATCGTTCACCGCTTTCAACTTGCCGAAAAACCGATGCAAGTGCCGCAGTTCTAAAACCGGCTCACCCAGCGGCCGTTTCGTTTCGAGTGGCCGTGATGCGACGACCACGTCGGGTTGCATTGTGCGAGAAGAAGCATCGCCATCATTCAGTGCGAGATCGCTCATGACGTCTGTTCCAAGACAACTCGGAGGCCGCAAGGTTTGATCGGAATGTCCGGGGCGTATTTCAATCGTCGCACTCGACAACAGCAATGGCTCGCCTCAGCCCCTGGACGGGTAATGTTCCATCTGCCTGGGCCGGACCTTGGCCCCAGAACTATTCTCCGGAATCGGTGTTGAATCGGTCGGCACAAGGCCGTTCTTCTCTCCATGAGGTACGCATTTCGGTTGGCTATCTCGCCCAAGATCGTGCTCTGCCCGTCCAGTGGGGAGAAACCCAGCCGGCTGCTAAACTCCGCGACTTTCCGACAAACGATTCAGCCAAGAAGCCCGCTCATGACCCCTTACGAAGACATTCCTGAGACCGAAGCTGAAATGATCGCCGTGGATGGAGCGGAGCGTCCGTTTCCGGCAGGCATATTGGCGGCGGCGGTTCGAGTTCCTAAGCCGCTGGCCACGCTCATGAACGCACCGGAAGTGAATCGTCCAGAACCGAAGCTGCCTGCGGAAATCGTCGAAATCGTCACCAACTTTCATGACGATTGGGATGCCGGTCTGCATCCGCGGATCGAAGATTTCCTGGAAGACGCTCCGAGCGAATTGCGTGAGCAGTTATTGCCAGCGTTGCTGCGTACCGAGTTGATCTTTCAAGCGGATTCTGGTGAGCCGCTGTTTCTATTTCGGAAGCAATACTTGGAACGCTTCCCGAAACATAAACCGGTGGTTGATCGGCTCATCGCCGAAGTCGATGGCCAAGAGGTCGCACGCGAAGTCAACGTCGCGACTGTCAGCCTGACCGAGACCGTCAAGCATGTCGCGAGTCGCCCGGAAGAAGTTGAGAATGACGCCTTCGTTTCCGGATCGGCACTGAGAATGGGACGGTTCACGCTGCTGGAAGAACTCGGAGCCGGAACCGGCGGGTGCGTCTATCGGGCACATGATCCGAAGCTCAGCCGCGATGTGGCGATCAAGGTTCCCCACCCGGATCGCATTCGCTCGGCTCATGATGTCGAACGTTTTTTGCGAGCCGCTCGCGCGGCGGCTCAATTGCGTCACGACAATATCTGTCCGATCTATGAAGTCAGCGATGTTCCGGGGCAATACTTCGTCGTCATGGCGCTGATCAAAGGCAAGTCGCTGAACCAGCACCTCATCGAACTCACACGCTTGCCGATCCGTCAAGCGTTGCTGATCACGAAGTTGATCGCGACCGCCATGCAAGACGCCCATCAGCGAGGAATCGTGCATCGCGATCTCAAGCCGGAGAACATCCAGATCGACGATGAGCGTCACATTCCCGTCATCATGGATTTCGGCGTCGCACGTTTCAATCAGCCTGACAGTCCGCAACTGACTCTCGCGGGACAGCTTTTCGGCACGCCGTACTACATGTCTCCCGAGCAGGCATTGGGCGACACAGACGAAGTCGGCCCAGCCACCGATATCTATTCGCTGGGAGTGATCCTTTACGAAATGCTCTGCGGCGTCCGCCCCATTACCGGTCGTACGGTCGGTGAGGTTCTGGCCAACGTCCATTACCAAGAGCCAATTCACCCCAGCCAACACCGCTCGCAGATCGATGCGAATTTGGCCGATGTCTGCCTAAAGGCGATCGCCAAATCATCCGCCGAACGCTTCAGTTCCATGAGCGAGTTTGCGAAAGCGCTCTCTGTCTGTCTGAAGCGCGTTCCGCAGTAACAGAGACGTAGTCACTGGAAATTAGCACGACGCGCCAGCGAGTGATTGTCTGAAGAAAGACCACTCGCTGGCGCGTCGTGCTGGTTTCGTGGGGCAACATTTGGCATCATGCCGCTCCGCTGACAGCCCACCTTCCTCCTGATTTGCTGAGGAGCCGACATGTTTCGCCGTTCCCTGATCGTTTCACTCGTTTGTTGCGGTCTCATTGCCGCGTTTGCACCTGCAGCATTCGCACAGAACAAAATCGACGAACTGGCGCTCGACCGCTGGAAGTTGCTGCGTGAAGCGGAGCGGCATCAGCTCAACGTGGCTGAAAAGTACTACCGCGAGCAGCAATACAAGATCGCGCTGGGCGAGTATGAAAAGTTCGTCACGCTTTACGAAAAGAGCGAAGGCGTCTCGTTCGCGCAGTTTAAGTGGGCGATCTGTCAGATTCATCTAAAGAAGATCAACACGGCGATCAGCGATGGCTTCCAAACGGTCATCGACTATTGGCCCGATTCGCCGGAAGCTCCGAACGCCGCCTTTTACATCGGCCGCTGCTACAAGGAGTCGGGCGAGATCAAGAAGGCCAAGAAGGCGTATGCGCAAGTCGTCAGCAAGTACCCCGATTCGCTGGCGACGGTCTATTCGCTGTATGACTTGATCGACGTCAGCACGGTGGAAGAGGACGTCGAGGCCCGCGTTGCCGTCTGGCGAAAGCTGGTCTTCGACATCAAGCGAACTCCCGGCGATGCCGCGAATCTCTGCAATCAAGCCTCCATTCAACTCGCCACGCACTACTTCAGCACTGGCAATCCGACCGATGGTGTCGCCTCATTGGCGACGACTTGGAAGGACACTCAACTCCCGTATTACATTTGGGCCTACAGCCGAACTCCGATTGGAGGTCTCGCGGCGGAACCGAAGACGAAGGACAAAGCGGACAAAGTGGCCGATGGCTGCGCGGCGGCGATTCGTGAAAAGATCCCAACGGATCTCAGCAAAGAGGAAGACAAGAAGAACGCTCGCGAATGGTCCTACTACATCGCCGACATCCAGGCGTATTCACGCCGTGAGGACAAGGTGATCGAAACCTATCAAGCGATCCTCAAGCAGTTCGGCCAAGAGGACGCCACGTTGCAACGTTACGGGGACTGGTACAAGTCGATCCTGAAATACGACGAGGCGCGCAAGCTCTACAACCAATTCACCGTCCGGCCAGAAGGCTTGGGCCAGATCGCTTACAGCTATCGCCAACAACAGAAGTGCGATGAGGCTGTCGCGCACTACAGACAGGCCGCTGCCCTCGATACGGCCAACCAACCAAAGTGGAACGAGCAGATCGCGCAGGCATTTCGTGAAGCGAAACGCTGGAAGGAAGCGGTCGATGTCTTTCAGGAAAATCTCAAGCTCGACGTGGCCAACACGGAAAAGTGGCTCTGGCTGATCGCTCACACCCACAAGGAAGGTGGCCAGTACAAAGAGGCCATCGGCGTGTTCCGACAATGCACGAACTTTCCGGAAAACACCAAAGAAATGGCCATCTGCCACCGCTACCTGAAGGAATGGAACGAGGCAGTCATTCTCTACAGCCAAGTCACCGCTCACGCGCCATCCGCACCGTGGGCGCTGTACCAAATCGCCGCGACCCGTGAGGCTGCCGGCGAGAAGGACAAGGCGATTCAAGCTTTCCAACTCGTCTGTAAGAAGTTCCCCAAAGACGGCCACGCCGCTCAAGCACACGCCCACTTGCAAACATTCTACAAAATCAACGTCACTCTCGGCGGCGCGGCGGAGGAATAACGGCTTCGTCGGGCGTGTCGAAGTCTAAAGGTACTTCTCGCCAATCGTTCGTAATCGCACCACTTTCGCCGGAGCGCCGTAGGCCACTGTCTGATCGGGGATGTCGCGTGTGACGACCGAACCCGCACCAACCACCGCGTGTCGGCCGATCTTTCGGCCATGCAGAATGACCGCTCCAATTCCGATTGCACTTCCTTCATCCAGAAAGACATTGCCGCCAGTCGCGACTCGTGGGGCGAGGCTGCTGAAGGAACCGAGGCGATTGTCGTGATCGACTGAGCTATTCGTATTCAAGATGCAAAAATCGCCAATTGCCGAATCGCTGTTGATCACAACGCCGGCCATGACAGCACACCCACACCCCAAGTTCACACCTCGAGCGAGCTGGGCTGAAGGATGCACTGCACTGACGAACAGAAGCTCTGGGGCAATTGATTTCAGGCGTTCAACGATTTGTGAACGAATGAAATTGTCGCCAATCGCCACGAACAGTCCGTCTACGAGAAGCTGTGTCGCAAGTTGGGAAACTTCTCCCACCGAACCGACGACTTCGTACCCAAACATCGTCGTCCCGACCGGCTTGAAGTCATCCAGCAACCCGACCACTTGATGCCGCCCCTGTTTTTCAAAGATGTCCAACACCACCTTCGCATGTCCGGAAGCACCGACGACAAGAATGCGATTCATGAGCGACCTTCCAAAATGAGCTGGCACGTTCCGTGTGCCGCCCGGAGCTTATGGAATCAGCCTGAGATGGTGGTACTCCGAGCCGCTTACTAACTCAGTTCTGCCATCGCACGGATGACGATTGTTGCAGGTCTGACGACGAGCCAATCGGTTTTGAAAGACCGGCTCAATGAGGTGATGTCGCACAGAACCTCTACGAATTCTGCGGGCCCACAGCGCTGCGGATTTGACTTCTCAGTTTCCTGACTCATGGCACCACTCCTGCGACGAGCCGCACCACCATCAGCACGGGAGGACCGCCAAAATGGATTCCGGTAGCAGTTCTCGTCGCCGAATGGAAAAGGACAATGTCATGACAGTGACCGTAAAAACGGCCAAGAAAGTCGAGTCAGAGCGGAGCGCGCTGCGCACAGAAGACCCCACCCGCAAAAAGGCTGACCGACATCGCTGCGGAAAATGTTGCCGTTGCCGTCGTTGCTGGTAACTCTCAGCTGGGCGTCCGGGGCGAAGTGTAGACGTCTGTTGGACAAAGTCAGCGATCGTTAGGGAAGGCCGATGACAAAGTCCTGCGCAAACAGCGCGACTGCACTTTTCCCCGGATGCCCAGCAGCGTCTTCAAGACTAATAATGGGGGTAGCGGAAGTCGTGAGACTTCCGACGCGTGTCGCGAAGATCGGAACTCTTATGAGTTCCTTTATCCTATCGTTTTAGCTGATCCAACCAGTCAGCGGTGAAGACGAGCGACTCGTTGATCTCGGAGCGTCGGCCACGAACGATGTCGTTTCCGTTGCCACCCGATACGGTGTCGCTTGATCCGCCGCCATCGACGAAGTCGTCTCCGTCACCACCAAGAGCGACGTCATTTCCGGTTCCGCCACGCAGTCGATCTTTGCCGCTGTCTCCCAAGAGCGTGTCGTTGCCTGACTCACCTTCGAGCAAATCGTCTCCTTCGCCGCCGCTCATCGCATCGTTGCCAATGCCGCCGTACAAGCGATCGTTGTCGTCACCTCCACCGAGCGTGTCATTGCCGCTGTGGCCTCGAAGCACATCGTTGCCATCACCACCGAACAGCAGATCGTCGCCGCTGTTCCCACGGAGGTCGTCATTTCCTGCGGCACCGTCGAGCGTGTCTTTACCGTTGCCGCCCGAAAGGCTGTCGTTGTCAGCTCCACCTGAAAGCTGAACTCCCTGCTGAATTCGTGACGAAACGCTGAGCGTGTCATTGCCCGCGTCACCTTCCAGGATCAGCGATCCGGCATAAGCGCGACTCACACCCGCTAACGAAATACGATCTGCACCTTCTCCACCACTGACGACGATCTCATTCAAGGTTGCGACATTCATCCGAGTCAGGTCGAGGGTCAATCGGTCTCCCGCGCTCGTCCCTTCGAATCGCAGCGACCTGGCGTCGGCCAACGAAACGTCTTGTCGTCCGTGACCGACCTTGCTGATACGCAAATCGTCGCCACGCAACACGGCATTGATCTGTCCGCCCTCTTCGAGCAACGTCACTCGCACCTGATTCGTGACCACGTTGACTGCCGCGAGGATCAGCGCGTTCTCGGCTTCTTCCAGTGTTTCCGGAGCGTCGATGTATTCCCAATCGGACGCACCGTCATCGGTCTCTGTGAAGACCGGCTCGATGCTGAGCGTCGCGAGATACGGGACATATTCAAAATCAAACTGGCCGACAACTTCCTCCGGATTGTCGATCATCGAAGCGATCACGGAGTTGTTGGAAATCGTGTAGAGGACGTCTTCGATGTAGGCGCTGCGAACGATGTAGCCGTCGTCGGCAACACTGCCAGTGAGTTCAATGGCCGACTCACCCGATTCCGAAACATTGATGTGAAAGACCATCAACTCGTTGTGCCAGCCGAAGTCGTTGTCGTATCCGGAAGTCGGGATCGCCAACGTCTGATGCGATGCAAACCAGCCGACCGCCTTCGAGTCCCATTCAGCGACCGACCATGTCCACGACGGGAGAACGTCTTCATCAACCTCGATCGGCGCTGCGGGATCGCTGATGTCATACAACGTGACCTTCACCGCTTGCGTGTCCGTGCTGCGTCCGATGGCGAGCAGATGATTCTGGTCGATGACTTGCAGGTAACTCGAATAGCCGGGGACTTCGAGTTCGCCAGTGATGACCGGTGCTGACGGATCGCGGAGGTCAAACACGAACAGCGGATCGACTTGCCGGAACGTGACCACGAACGCTCGATCGCCATCGAATCGCACTGAGTAGATTCGCTCGCCGTCGGCAAAGCCCTCGACCGCTCCGACCTGCGTCAGCGTGCCGTCGATGTTCTCGAAAATCGTGAGGTTGTTGGACTGCGAAAAGACTCCCGTATCCGAGTCGAAACTGGAAGTCGTCGTCGCGATGCGCAAGCGGCCGTTGTGCTCATCGGCCGAGAATTGATTCAGCAACGTCCCGTCCACGACGCCGCTGCTGATCAACTCAATCTCGCGTTCGCCGTTCGCCCAGGAGAATTCCAAAATGCGTGTCTGAGTCGCTCCCGAACTGTAGTCAGGCGAGAAGACAAACAAATGCTCGCCATTGGCGTGAATGCCGTTCGTCCAATTGGCTAGAACCGAACTCGAACTTTCTAAGCCCGCTTGTGACCTTCGCGTGTTGATCGACACAACTGACAGCAACGAATCGGAATCCAGTCCGGTCACGCGCGAGATGGCTCCGATCTCGCTGATGGCACCGTTAGCTGCCAGCCCGTTCGAGGACAAGCTTTCGTATCTGGGCAACGCGGCGTCAATCAGCGAATCGAGATTTGCTTGGACGCGAGCGATGTAGGTTTCGCGAGACTCGTACTTCGGCACTTCAATGAACTGAGTCTCCGGCTTGATGGCGATGATCGGAGCCGCTTCATCGACGACGACCGAGTCAAACGCAACATCCTCAATGAAGTAGTACCACGGCTCTTCGATTGTCGTCGTGCCGTCGATTTCCGGAGCAGGCAACGCAAGGTCGTTGCTGGTGATTATGTGAACCTGACCACTGAAAGCTCGCGACTCGACGTAGGAGCCGTCGAGTCTTGTCTGCTTTTCCAACGAAGGTTTTGCTGGATTGGAAACATCGAAGGTGCTGACGACGGTCGTCGTGGACGTTGGCGCGAAGCGGATCGACGAGGCGTAGATACCACCACCGCCGCCACCGTAGTTGTATTCCTGTGAGATGACCGTCAAGCGATCGCCGTCGAGGTACTCCGCAATCGCGTA
>JANNDA010001084.1:0-1924 GCA_031387195.1 Planctomyces sp.
GTGACGGGCAAGAGTGCCCGTCCTACATCAGCGTTGAGCTGCGGATCGGCCAGGAGTTTGGTGGCCCAATTGGCGGCGAGCGTGGCGACTCGCTCGTCGTTCATCAGCGTCAGCGATTGAGCCGGGACGTTGGTCACATCGCGGCGGCCCGTCGTGCTGAACGGCTCCGGAAAATCGAAGGCCCGCAGAAACGGGTCGAGCGCGTTGCGAGTCACTCGCACATAGACGCTCCGCCGAGCCGAGTTGCCATCCACCGGGCTGCCGAACTGATCTCGGCTGAGAGTCCCGGAGACCGCCAGCAACGAATCGCGAATCGCCTCCGCTTCGAGCCGCCGGATCATCGCGTGCGACAGCAGTCGATTGTCCGCATCCAATTGCAAAGCTTTCTCCGACGGCCGCGAACTCAACTGCCACGTCTTCGACATGACGATGAAGCGGATCGCCTCTTTGATCGACCAGCCCTGCTCCACAAATCGAATGGCCAGCGCGTCGAGCAACTCTGGGTGCGTTGGTTCGATTCCCAGCCTCCCGAAGTTGTCCGGCGACGCGACGATCCCGCGACCGAACAAGTGATGCCAAATCCGATTCACGATCACGCGGCGCGTCAGCGGGTTGTCCACGCGAAGCAGATCCTCGGCGAGCTGACGGCGGCCACTTTGATTGGTCTGGTACGGCGTCGCATCAATCGCTTCGAGGAACCGTCGCGGCACTTCAGCCTGCGGACGTTTGTGATCGCCACGCTCGAACAACGCCTGATTGCGACCGACCGTTTCCTCCAAGCCCGGCACGCGCGTCGGCACCACGATCTCCTCTTCCAGCCGACGATATTCAGTGATGAGCAGCTTCGCGGCAGCGAGTTCGGCCAGCTTGTTTGGCAGCAGTCCCTGCTTGAGACTCGCATCCAGAAGTTGGGCTTGAGCATCGGTGGCACTTCCCGCCTGCCAAGCGCGCACGGCGGCGGTGACCGCTTGAACGTAGCGATCGGCCAGTTCGTCGAACGACTGCGGCGGTGACTCGGCGGCGACTTCAAACACCGCGTCGAGAAACTCGCGCGAGGCGGTCGGCGGTCCCGGCTCCCCTTTGCGAACGATCACCGCTTCGCGAACACCGAACCACGATCGTGCCTCGTTGTTGACCATCAACGGGGCATCCTTGCCGGCGGTCACTTCGAGATGAATCTCGTCTCCGTTCCAGTAGGTCAAATCAAACTTCTGCCACTGCCACTCCTTCGACAACGTCGTGACCGGGAACACGGTTCCGTTCCGCGGGTAATCCTCGACGACGTACCGCGTACTCGCTCCGCCGTCACCGATGACGCGCAGCCACAGGTCGTAGTTGTCGTCGAGCCGCACTTTGTTGGATGACATCCGCGCGGCATGTTTCGCCGATAGCCCGTGCGAGTACACGCCCGACGGATAGATGCCGGTGAACGCCGCTTCGCCGGTCGGTGCGATTGCGAACTCACCCGCCGCCGTCGGCTTGTCAGGCAGCCCGGTTCCCGCGCGGAACCAACTCGCATAGCCGTCTGTTGCAGAACGTAGCGTAGGCGGCCCGCCTGCGTTTGTTTCGCGGAGAAGACTCAGGCGAGCCGCCTGAGTTACGGTCGCGTCATCGGTCAGTTGCCAACGTCGCCAATAGTTTCGCTGAGCGTGCTCGTCACGCTGCTGCCGATCGCCTTTCCAAGCAGCGACTTGCCGCTGCCAAGCGTCGTCGAACGTAGCTCCACCACTCATTTCTTTGCGCATCACGAACAACGGTTGCAGCAGGTCGCTCGGCTTGTCGGCCATCTTCGACGGCCCGTCGTCGGCCAGCAGAGCGGCCTTCAACTTCGCTCCGGTCGCCAACCAAGCGTCGGCGACGGATGACCGACGCCCGGTGTTTCAGCGGATGATTGCCGAAGCCTCTGGCGCGCCATCCCCCTTTG
>JANNDA010001086.1:0-5344 GCA_031387195.1 Planctomyces sp.
AAAGTCAGTTTCAAAACACGATGTGCGCAACAGGTTCCAATCCCTGCTACTCAAGGTTTTCATCAAGCTACCCCGACACTGGTCGGCGGGGGCGTGCAGGAAACCACGACTCTCACCAGGTAGCCGCCAGTCTTCGTTCCACAGACACAGGGTCGATGGGGACGAATCAGAATCAATGGATCGATGGCTGCCCAATAAAAAAAGCCCGGCTTCTGCGTCAGAAGCCGGGCTTTGAAACACTTCTAATTCACGAACCACGTGTCGCCGCTGTTGAGCAATTGCTCGACATCACCCTCGCCGAACTTCTTGCGTGAATCCTCCACTTGCTTGTTGACCGACTCGTCATAGGTCGTCCGCTCGACCGCTCGGAAAATGCCCATCGGCTCTGGGAATTCCGGATGACGCATGCGGCTCAATAGGAAGGCCAGTGACGGGTCCGGTGTCTTCTCGTCGTGGAACAGCAGGTCGTCTTCTTTCACGTCGCCACCGAGTTGCACAATCTCGACGCGGTTCCCTTCACGAACGCGGATTCCCTTGTCGCGGTTCTTGCCGAAGATCAATGGCTTGCCGTGTTCCAGGTAGACGATGTTGTCGCCCTTCACGTCTTTGTCAGTGGCGTACTCGAACGCGCCGCTGTTGAACACGTTGCAGTCCTGGTAGACCTCGACGAACGCCGTCCCCTTGTGATGAGCCGCTCGTTCGAGAACCATCGTCAGGTGCTTGATATCGACATCAACCGAGCGAGCGACGAATGTCGCCTCGACACCGATCGCCACCGACAGCGGGTTCGCCGGATGGTCGATCGAACCATACGGCGTGCTCTTGGTCTTCACTCCCACCGGGCTGGTGGGCGAGTACTGACCTTTGGTCAAACCGTAAATCTGGTTGTTGAACAGAATAATCTTCATATCGACGTTACGACGGATCGCATGGATGAAGTGATTGCCGCCGATCGACAGCGCGTCGCCGTCGCCAGTGATGACCCACACTTGCAACTCCGGTCGGCAAAGCTTCACGCCGGTCGCAATCGCTGGAGCACGTCCATGAATGCCGTGCAAACCGTAGGTATTCATGTAATACGGAAAGCGGCTCGAACAGCCGATACCCGACACGAAGCAGAACTTTTCTTTCGCGATGCCGAGTGTCGGCAGCACCTTCTTCATCTGAGCCAGGATTGAGTAATCCCCGCAGCGCGGGCACCAGCGGACCTCTTGGTCGCTGGCGAAATCTTTCGGAGCTAATGTTGGGAGTTCGACAGTCATCGCTAAGTCACCTTATGAGTTTCAGTTTTGGTAGTTGTTAGGTTGTGTGATTGCTGATCTCAAATTTCAAATTTGCTCTTCAGCACTCGTTCATTTTTACGCCATCCGCCATCGTCCTTCCGCCCTACGCCAGAATCGCATCGATCGCATTGACGAGTTCACTGACCAGGAACGGCTTGCCTTCGGACTTGTTGTAGCCTTGAGCATCGACGAGGTACTGATTTCGAAGCAGCATTCGCAACTGGCCATTGTTGAGTTCCGGAACCATGACTTTTTCGTAGCTCTTCAGAATCGTGCCGAGGTTCTTCGGGAACGGATTCATGTATCGCAGATGAGTATGAGCGACGGATTTACCGGCGGCTTGAGCTTCCTGAACCGCAGTCCGGACAGCACCGTACGTGCCACCCCAACTGATGAGCAACAACTTGCCGTTGGTTGGACCTTCCACCGTCTGCTCAGGGATGTAGTTCGCGATCCCCGCGACTTTCGCGGCTCGCGTCTGCACCATGTGCTGATGGTTCTTCGGTGAATAGTCGATGTTGCCGGTGATATCGGCCTTCTCCAGACCGCCGATACGGTGCTCCAAACCCTTCGTGCCGGGTTTGACCCACGGTCGAGCGAGCTTTTCATTGCGCTTATACGGCAACAAAACACCGTCGCCGTTAAACGTTTCCAGGTGCTCAACCTTGAGTCGCGGCAAGTCCGCAACCGCAGGAATTCGCCACGGCTCCGCGCCGTTGGCGATGTAGCCATCGGACAAAAATATGACCGGGCACATGAACTCCACCGCGATCCGGAACGCTTCCTGAATCATGACAAAGCAGTCGCCAGGACCACTCGCCGCGACAATTGGAAGAGGCGACTCGCCGTTGCGACCGAACATCGAGAGCAGTAAGTCCGATTGCTCGGTCTTCGTTGGTAACCCCGTACTCGGACCACCGCGCTGAACATTGATGATGACCATGGGCAACTCGGTCATCAGGCCCAAGCCCATCGCTTCGCCCTTGAGGCAGATGCCAGGACCGCTGCTGGCGGTGACTGCTAACTCACCGGCAAAGGCACCACCGACGACCGCCGACATGGCGGCGATTTCATCTTCGGCCTGAAACGTCTTCACGCCGAAATGCTTCAGCATGGAGAGTTCGTGCAGGATGTCGCTGGCGGGCGTAATCGGGTATCCCGCGAAGAAGACCATCTTGCCAGACAACTTGGCGAGCGTCGCCAAGCCCATCGCCACCGCTTCATTGCCGGTGATCTTACGATACTTGCCGGGCTGAAGTTTGGCCGGTGGGACGTGATAGTGGACCGTGAAGGCTTCCGTCGAAAAGCCGTAATTCATGCCGGCACGCAATGCCCGCATGTTGGCTTCCGCGATTTCCGGCTTCTTACCGAACTTGGATTTGATCCACTCTTCGGTCGGCTTTGGATCGCGATCGTAGAGCCAGTAAGTTAGTCCCAGTGCAAAGAAGTTACGGCAGCGATCCGCCTCGCGCGGCGACAAACCCAAGCCAGCAACCGCGTCGCGATTGAGTCGCGCCATCGGAACCTTATGCAACCGGAACTTGGCCATCAGTTGGTCGTCGTCGAGCGGGTTCGACTCGTACAGCGCCTTTTGCAAGCCGCTCTTGTCGAACGCATCTTCGTTGACGATCAACGTGCCGCCTCGTTTGAGATCGGCGACATTCGTCTTGAGTGCGGCCGGATTCATCGCCACGAGCGTATCGACTTCATCGCCTGGCGTGAAAATATCACGGTTCGAGAAGCAGAGTTGATAACCGCTCACGCCGAACAGCGAACCGGCGGGTGCTCGAATTTCAGCCGGGAAGTCAGGCAGCGTGCTGACGTCGTTACCAAACGCGGCGGAGGCGTTTGTCATTTGATTACCGACGATCTGCATTCCGTCGCCGGAGTCGCCGCAGTAGCGGACAACAACTGTTTCAACACTCTCTAACCTCTTGCCGTTCGTGGAAGCCGGAGCCTCTGCTGTGACCGTCGACATTGCGTATGCAACTCCTCGTTTGCGGTAGGAACACGATCGCTATTGGATCTCATGTGGGGTGGGTTGAGCGCCCCGAAGTTGTCTCGACTTTGCCGTCACTTTGTCAATTGAGCGATACGTTCTGATTAGGCAAAGTCTTTGCCCGTCATTCATCGGCACGATTCGGCTGTGAGCTTCCCTTTTCTCGGTTGCGTGAACGAGATGAAGCCGTGAAGGCATTCGCTGAGGTGAATCGAGCTTCCCTTTACGTTCGTGTTACCCCAAACGACAGCCACCTAACCCCCCAAAACCGCCAAGTCGTGGATCGTCTGAGTTCACCGAAGTCTCTCGCGAAAGAAAATTGCGAGAGGGCTTATAAAAGCCACCTTGTGTCAACTTGTGATTTCAACGTAATGTCCGACCCCTTCCTTAAATAGCGAGTTCTTCGCTCACTTTCCCCTCGCGATTCGCGAACTCTCTCCACAATCAAATCCCCAGCCCGCTGATATTCCTTATTCAATAAAAGGATCGCCGCTGTGAAGCCATTTCGCACGCTGCAAGTTGTTGTCGCATTCATTGCCGCATTTCCGCTTTTGAATCCTGCGTGGACGCACCCTGTTCTGGCGAGTGATTTACTGCCAGTCGGGTCCGTTTCGCCGCGAGAGGTGACTCGCCCACAAGAGGCCCGTCCCACCGATGTCGTACTCGAAGGCGGCAATGTCTTGGTTGGTCGAGTGACGACCTCGCTAGATTCGCCGATCGCCGATTCTGAAATAGTGATCACTCAGGGCCGACAGGAAATTGCTCGTGTTCTCACGAGCCAGTCAGGGGGATTCCAGGTACGGCTCCCCAAGAACGGGGTCTATATGCTGACAACCGCTCGTTCGGTTTCTGTGATCCGAACTTGGACCGCTGCCGCCGCTCCGCCAACCGCAGTGACTTCGGTAACGCTGGTGGAGCGATTGGTGATCCGGGGGCAAGAAACCGATTGTGGATGCGCGAGCACGGCTGAGTGCAAATGCGAACCAAAACGTACTCGCGGAAAAGGGTTGGTACTGACGGCGATCTGCTGTTCACTGGCCTGTGCGATCGTGATTCCACTGATCCTGATTCTTGATGACGATGACGATGAAGAGCCATCCTCACCTTGAAGACTTCTTACGTCCTGACTTGGCCCTTAGTTCCAAACAGACTCGCTGCTAGATCGCGCGCAACGTGGTGATTGATCGAATTGGCCCCGCCGCATTCCAGTAATGGTCACTCCAGCTCCAAAAGGATTTCACGATGGTCCTCACTTCTCGACTGAGAAAGTTTGCGGCTCTTGTCGCTTCAATCCCGTTGATCATTCCCGGTTCGTTGCAACCGGTTTCTGCCAAGGAACCAATTCGAGAGCGGCTCGCTTCTCGGTCACAGTCGCCAGAATCGAAGCCGCTCGACGTGGTCCTGCTTCCCGGAAACGTCATCGCTGGTGAGGTCATCGCCGCAGATGGAACACGGCAAGCGGACGCTGAAGTCGTGGTCTCGGTTGGGCGATACGAAGTCACTCGTGTCTCCACTAACAAAGCGGGAGAATTTTCCGTCGAAGTCCCGCGTGGCGGTGCGTATGTGATTGCCTCAGGCAGCAATGCGTCGGTCGTCAGGGTCTGGACAGCAAAGGGGGCACCTCCCCATGCGCAGCATCGCGTCACGTTGACACCTCAGACGACCATCGTTCGTGCCCAAGGTCCGGTCGGCGGCGGGATCAACCCGTTGCTGGGAGGGCTTCTGCTCGCAGGAATCGCCGCAGCCATCGCCATTCCCATCGTACTCAATAATAGAGACGACGACGCTCCTGCAAAAAAGAGCGAGGCAGTCGAAAATCCGGATGAAGAAAACCTCCTCCCGGCGTCGCCTTAGATCGTCATCGCCGAAGGCGTTGTTTTTGCGGCATGATTCTACGTAGCCGTCATCGCTCCGCGTAACGAGCCGGTTGCTTCACAACGCGTTGGCGAGCAATCGGCTCGTCACGCGGAGAGGCTGTGAAGAATTGGCGTGGGATAGGCTTCCAGCCTGTCATCTCAGCCCGAAAACATGACAGGCTGGAAGCCTATCCCACGAAAAATTC